>DASZRO010000028.1 GCA_035550055.1 Mycobacteriales bacterium
CTACTGCGCGTCGCCCGGATCGACGGCTGGACCGCGTTGTCGTCGTCGGCGGTAGCGCTGCTACCGCGCTCCTCCTCCGCCTTGCCAGCCGCCGCCCGGATCGCCGCTCGCGACGGACGGCATTGATCAGTGATTCCCTAGCTCAGGAAGTCCGCCAGCTCGTCGAGCATCGTGTTGTCGAAGCGACGGATGCGGCAGGCATGCGGCGTGATGTCCGACAGGTGGGTGACGTTGCCGTCGCATCGGTCGTCCTCGACCGTGCCGGCGACGTAGATCACCGCGAGCCGTCGCCGCGACCCGGAAGGCCCGCTGCCGGTGAGCCGCCCGAGCCGCTCCGCCATCTCCCGCTTGCTGCCGCTCGCGCTCAGCGCGATCGCGAAGTCCGAGCCGGACTTGGAGCCGACGAGGTCGGCCCGGCCGACGGTGGCCGAGGAGAAGACCAGCGCGTGGGCGGCGCCGGGGAAGTGGATCAGGGTGCGCGCGACGACGTCCTTGGCGGCGCACCGCGACATGACCTCTGCGCGGCTCGCGACGGCGGAGAGGTAGCTGCGCGCCGTCGATCGCGCCCGGCCGCTCCAGGCCGCGGCGCGCGCCTCGACCTCGGCGGCGAAGTCGTCGACGGGCACCCCGAAGTTGCTCACCAAGCGGTCCGCGAGCTCGCGCACCTGCCGGTCGGCCTCCTCGTAGGCGGCCCGCTCGTCGTCGGTGAACGACACCTCGATGAGCGCGATGTCGAAGCCGGCGAGGGCGTCCTCCGCGACCGCGCGGTCGTGGTCGAGCCGGAAGACGACGTCGCCGAAGTAAGCGGCGAGGTACGCCGAAGCGTCGCTGTCGGTGCCGTCGTACTCCGAGCTCAGCGCCAACCGCCGCTCGAAGGAGTCGTCGAGGGCCGCCGCCAGCTCCGCAGCAGTGACGTCGTGGAGGTCGTCGGCAAGCACCAGCAGGTGGCCCGTGCCTTCGAAGACGCGCTCCTTGGCGGCGGCGTCGGCGGTGGCGACGACGACGTCGAACTCCGCTGAGCGCAGCCGGCCGATGTACATGCCGACCCGGTGACCCGGCAGCGCCTCCCGCAGCTCGTCGTAGCGGCGTTCGGCCCGGTCGGCGCTCGACACGAGGACCATCGCCTTGCCGCCGTCGTCGAGAGCGCGGGCGATCGCCCACTGGGCGAGCCGCTGCCGGTCGACCCCGGTCACCGTCTCGACGACCCCGCGGTGGTTCGCTGACAGCCACGCGTCGAGCGCGTCGCGCTGCCAGCCGTGCAGGTCGCGGCCGGGGACGAGGGCAGCCGGGTAGTTGCCGGCGAGGTCCGGCTGAACGTCGGCCTGTGCGTACGCAGCCTCTTCGTACGCAGCCTCTTCGTACGCAGGCTCGGCGTCGGCCGCCTCGGGCAGCTCCGGCTGGACGTAGTCGCTGTCGACGTCCTCGGGCTCGACCAGCTCTGCGGGCGTGGGCTGGGTCAGCAACCGGTTCAGCTCGGCTTCGAGCTCGATGCATTCCAGCCGCGCCCGGTCGCGCTCGGCGGCGACGTCGGTCAGCTCGTCGCGAAGCTGCGCGATCGTGTCGTGCAGCGGTACGACGACCGCGTCGAGCTCGGCGCGCAGGGTGTCCACCGTCTGGCGGAGCTCCTCAGCCGCGCGTCGGTGGGTCGTGACCTCGCCGGACAGCTCGGCGCACCGCGCGTCAGCTTGTGCCTTGTGGCGGGCGGCCGCCTCGGCCGCCTCGCGCGCTTCGTGCTCGGCGAGCGCGACCCGGGTGGCGGCGGCCTGCTGCGCGCGCTGCACTTCCGCGGCGGCGGCCTGCTGGCGGCGCTGGCCGTCGGCGACGAGCGCCTCTACCCGGGAGGCGAGCTCCTGGAGCTGATCGTGCTGGTGGCGATTCTGCTGCTGCGACTCGCCGAGTGCCCGCTCGAGCCATCGCACCCGGCCGAGCAGCTCGGCGGCTTCGTTGCGCTGGCGCACGATCTCGGCGTCCGCGGCCGCCCGGTTGCGTGCTTCGGCGTCGCGCGCCGCCTCCACCTCGCGCAGGCGTCGCCGAGCCTCGTCGAGCGCCTGATGCACGATCTCGATTTCGGCCTCGAGCTCGCGGGCGTGGTCACGAGGGGCTTCGCCGGGCCGCGGCGGGTAGGGCGCCTCGGGTGAGCCCACCGGGGGCATCTGACGCCAGGGCGCCGGCGGGAGCGGACGCCTCGTGGGCTGCTGCGCCGCCAGCACGGCGGTCGCGCCCGCCGCTGCGTTTCCCGCCGAATCCATGATCCAATTCTCGGAAGCGCTGGAAAACTCTTGAGCCGCAGCAGCCCCAGCCGGATCAGGCGTGGCTTGCCCAGTACGTGTCGCGCGGCGGCGGTGCGGCTGCACCGAGCTGCAGGTGCTGCTCGGCGACGGTGGCCCGGAGCTCGGCGAGCTGGCGCTGCGCTTCGTCGCGCTCGGCCGTCAGTCGCTGACGGTCCTCGCGCTGCTCGGCAATCGTCTGCCGCAGCTGGGCGTTGGCCGCTTCATGAGCGGCCGACTGCTCGGTGAGCCAGGCTGCGCGTTGTGCCGCGGCGTCGTGTCGGCTCGTGAGGTCGGCCAGCCGGTCGGCCGCGGCGTTGCCGGCGGCGGCGAGCTCAGCGCGCGCCGACTCGAGCTCGGTCTCGGCGATCAGCCGTGCCTGATGTTCGCGCTGCAGCTCGGGGAGCGCTTCGGCCAGCTGCGCCCGGACCTGTTCGAGGCTTCGCTGGAGCGCGGTGACCTCCGCTCGGTGCTGCTGCTCGCGTTGGGCGAGCTCCAGGGAGTGCGCGGCGTGCAGCGACTCGATCTCCGCACGGCGGCGGGTCTGCTCCTTCAGAGCTTCGGCTTCGGCTGCCTGCCGGGCGCGAATCGCCTCCGGCGTCGGGGGCCTCGGGCGTTGTTCCTGCGAGGCGGTGGCGGGCCCCGGCGCCGGCATCGAGACGGGTGCCGCCGTGGCCACCGGCACCGGCATCGGGATCGGCGGCGAGGGTTGCGGCGCGGCGGTGGGCGCGGGCGACTGCATGGCTAGCCGGCGGCTGGGTTGAGGAACTCCACCAGGGCGCCGCTTTCGGCACCGGTCAGCTCACGAGAGCTCGCGGCGTACGGCGTGATCGTCGCGATCGCGGACGCGTCGTCGGAGTAGTCGTCCTCGTCGGTGCCGTGGACGTAGACCGCGACGAGCCGCGAGTGACGGTCGTCGGACTTGGGCCGGATCACCTGACCGAGCCGGTGCATCACCTGGCGGCTGCCGCCGCTGGCGCCGATGACGATCGCGAGGTCGACGTCGGAGAGGTTGACGTTCTCGTCGGCGCCGCGCGGCGCGGCGACCAGGCAGATGTCGTCACCGTCGCGGCCGCTGTCGCCGCGCCGAGCCCGGCGGCCGAGCTCGATGCCGGTGAGCGCTCGCGTCGAGCAGCTCTCGGCGGCGAACAGCTTCGTCACGTGCGACGCGGACGGCTCGTCCTGGGCGAACACCAGCGCCCGCTCGCCGTCGCGCACCCGCGCCGCGAGCGCCTTCAAGACGGGCGACTTGCCGGACGCGCCGGCGACGAGCTCGTTCCGCTTCGCGAGGGCCTTCTGGTAGCTGCGCGCAGCGTTGCGCGCAGGCCCGAGCCGGCCGCCGGCGAGGGTGGTGACCGCCTCGGTGAAGCGGTCGGTCGGCGGCACGCCGAACTCGGCCACCAACGTTGCGGCGAGGTCCTTGATCTGATTGCCCAGTGCGTCGTACTCCGCCTGTTCGGCGTTGGTGAGCCGGACAGAGACGACCGCGATGTCGAACGGCGCGATGACCGCGCTCTCCAGCGCCTGCTCGTAGCCGAGCCGCATGCTGACGCCGCCGAAGTACGGGTCGAGATAGGTCGAGATGCCGTTGTCGTCACGCTCGTAGGTGGCGGTCAGCCCGAGCCGCCACGTGAACAGCGGGTCGAGGGCGGGAGAGTGCTCACGGGTGCCGTACAGGTGCACCTGGTCGGCGACGATCAGCCCCTCGAAGCTGGTCCCGAAGGCGCTCTCGTGGACCGCGTCCTGGATCGTGCAGACGATGACGTCCGCAGCGCCGTGGCGCGCCGTGATCTTCCCGACGCGGTTGATGGGCAGCGCGCTGCGCAGGCCGTCGTACCACTGGTCGACCCGCTCTGCGGTCGGCGTGACGACGAGCACCTTCATGCGCTGGTCGAGGGCTTCGGCGATCGCCCAGTACGCGACGGGGGTCTTGTCGGTTCCGCTGACCGCTTCGATCACGCCGCGATGGCCCTTGGCGGCCCAGGCGGCGAGCGCCTCGCGCTGCCACGGGACGATCTCGATCTCCTCGGCGAGCGAGAGCGGCCGGTCGTCGACGAGGTCGGTCGACGCCGACCCGTCGGTCACGTCCGCGCTCGGTTCGGCGCTCGGCTCGGTGGCGGCGACCGGCTTGTCGTCGGTCACCGCGGCCGCCGGGTCGGCGGGTTTGTCGTCGCGTACGACGGTCTCGAGCTTGCGCTGGAGCCGGGCGACCTCGGCTTCGAGCTCGGCGGCGCGGCGCTGCGCGCTGTCGCGGTCGGCCTTCGCCTCGCGCGCCTCGACCTGCTGCTCGGACAGCGCCTGACGGAGCTCGTCGATGGTCGCCTCGTGGACGGCGGACTGCCCGCCGACGCGCGCGGAGCGCTCCTCGGCCGCCTGGATCAGCTCAGTCGCCTCGTTGAGCTTGCGGGCCGCTTCGTCGGCCGCTTGCTCGGCGTCGAACTCGATCGTGCGGACCTGTGCCTCGAGCTCGATCGTGCGCTGCCGCGCCTCGTCGCGCTCCTCGGTGATCCGCTCGCGCTCGGATCGCTGCTCGGCGACGGTCTGGCGCAGCTGCTGTGCCGCTGCCTCGTGCGCGGCGGCGGTCTCGACGAGCCGGGCGGCGCGCTCCTCGCTGGTCTCGAGCCGACGCGTCGTCTCGGCGAGCTGCCGTGACGTGTCGTCGAGCTGGGAGGTCTTCGCGTCGAGCTGCCGGGCGGCGACCGCTGCCGCCTTCTCGGCGTCGGCGCGGGCCTTGGCGAGGTCGGCTTCCAGCCGCTGCGCCTGCGCGGTCCACTTGTCGGTCTGCTGTCGGGACTCGGCGAGGGAGACGGTCAGGTCGTCGGTCTGGGTGTTGAGCCGCCCGATCTCGCCTCGGTGCGATTCGAGCTCCTTGCGCAGCCGCTGGACCTCGGCGTCGGCGGCGATGCGCGCCTCGGTCTCGCGGTCGCGTGCCGCCGATGCGTCGGAGAGCTGGGCGCGGGTGTTGTCCAGCGACTGCTGTAGCTCGCCGATCTCGTTGCGGTGCCGCTCGTCGCGCGCCGCGTTGTCGGCGGTGGCCCGCTGGTGAAGGGCCTGCACCTCGGCGCGGTGGCGGTCCTCGCGAGCGTTGACGTCGGCCATGAAGGACTGCTGCATCGCGCGCACCTCGGCGCGGTGACGGTCCTCGCGCTCGGCGATGTCGATGGCGAAGGCTTCCTGCAACGCACGGACCCCGGCGCCGCCGTCGTCCGGCGTAGTCGTCGATGGCACGGGTGGCGCGGCTGGGGTGACGGCGGCAGGCGGCGCCGCCTCGGGGGGTGACGCCGGCGGCTCCTGCGGGGTCTGCGCAGCGGGGGTCTGGGTCGCGGGGGTCTGCGCAGCGGGGGTCGGTGTCGCGGGGGTCTGGGTCGCGAGGGTCGGTGCCGCTGGCGCGACGGCCGGCGGGGCGACGGCCGGCGGGGCGACGGCAGGTGCGGCGGCGGGCGTCGCGGCCGCGGCGGCTGCCTGCTGCGAGGGCGGATACACCGCCGGTGTCGCGGGCGCCTCCGACGGGGCGGGGGTCTCGGCCGCGGGTGGCGTCGCCAGCTCGGCAGGCGCGCGGCCGGACACGGGCAGCTCCGGTGCGGCGTCGCCGATCGCGCGCGGCTTGCGGGTCCGTCGTGCCGGTGGTGTCTCGGGCAGGACGTCCATGCTTCGCGAAGGTACGCCGGTGTCAGGCCCGTCCATACGTCGAATTCTCGGAACATCTCGAAGATTCCGATTAACCCGAACGGGTTACCCGGCTGCGGCCGTTTCCGCGTGATGCGCCGCCCCACGGCGGGGCCGGCAGGTCAGCTGGCGAACACCTCGACCGCGACGTCGGCGGCGACGCCGTACGCGGTCACCGTCCGCGGCTGCCCGGCGTGCAGGTCGAAGTAGTTGTCGTCGAAGCTCGCTTCGCCGGCCCGAACGGTCACCATCAGCGCGAGCGCGTCCGCGCTGACCGTGACGTCCAGGCGGTCGCCGTCGCGGGCCTGCCGCACGTCGAGCGTCGGCACGGCGCGGTCCATCTCGACGACGTCGGTGAAGAAGTGCCGGTTGGCCGTTGTCGCGCTGGTCGCGGTCAGGTACGCCGACGGGCTCGCCTGGATCTCCGCGAGACTCCAGCCGGCGACGGCGGCACTCTCGCCGGGCTCAGCCCGCCCGCTCACCTCGGCGGCCCACAGCAGGTCGCCGCGAAACGTCGTCGTCCGCACCTCGAAGGTCTCGGCGAAGGCGTCGTGACCGTTGTTGGTCAGCCACAGCTCGACGCCGCCGTCGACCGGTTTCACCGACGCGAGCATCGGTGCGTAGAACCGGCGGGTGTAGTACCAAGCCGGTTTGGGCCGCAGCTCGGTGTCCACCAGCGACCAGCTGATCGAGGGCCAGCAGTCGTGCAGCTGCCAGAGCAGCTCGCCGCTACAGATCGGCCACAACCGCCGGAAGTGCTCGGTGCCGAGCTTGATGCCCTCCGCCTGCATCAGCTGCGTGGCGCGCACGTAGTCCGGGAGGTTGTCAGGGATCCCGACGGTTGCGTCGAGGAAGATCTCCACCTTGTTGTACGGCCCGAACCGGCCCGGCCGCGACCGCTCGAGCAGCTGCGGGTGGTTGATCTGCAACGCCTGCGGGTCGAGCCACTTCTGCAGGGTCTCGAAATGCGAGTAGGAGCACAGGCCGTACTCGCTGGCGAAGCGGGTCACGTCGTCGAGGTAGCGCCGCGGGTGCGCGACGGCGACGTAGGCCTTCGTGCCCGGGTCGTCGAGCGCGGGCCAGGTCGCCGTCGGATACCACTCCATCGAGGCGCGCGTCGCCGGCTCGGGGTTGGCGTCGACGCCGTGCCAGACCTGCCAGTTGTGGCGGTCGCCCTTGTCGTGCGCGTTGAACTCGCACGGGCTCGACCCGACGTACGGCAGGTCGCTGTAGGTCGCCACTGCCTGCGGCAGCACGTCGTAGAACACCTTCGGCGAGACGCGCGGCTCGGGCCAGTCGTAGATCGCGGCGATCGCTTCGATCTCGTTGTTGCCGCACCACAGCGCCATGCACGGATGCGAGACGAGACGTCGCACCTGATGGCGCGCCTCGGCTTCGATCTCGGCGAGGTAGGCGTCGTCCTGCGGGTACTCGCGGTTGGCGAACATGAAGTCGTGCCAGATCAGCAGGCCGAGCCGGTCGCAGGCGTCATAGAACGCGTCGGTCTCGTAGTAGCCGCCGCCCCAGATCCGCAGCATGCTCATGCCGGCGTCGCGGGCCAGCGTCAGGAACGTCACGCTACGTGCGTCGTCGGGTGCGGCCGTCGACATCCCGCACGGCACCCAGTTGGCGCCCAGTGAGGCGACCGGCTCGTCGTTGAGGACGAAGCGGAAGTACTCGCCACCGGTCGGGTCCGCGGAGCGGTCGAGGGCGATGGTGCGGATGCCGATCTTGCGGACGTCGGTGTCCACGACTTCGCCGTCGGCGAGCAGCTGCGTGGTCAGCGTGTAGCGGTTCGGCTCGCCTCGGTCGGCCGTCCACCACAACCGTGGCGCGGGCACCTCGAGCGGGATCACCGCGCCGTCCGTTCCCTCGGCGGTCGTGACCGGCGAGCCGTCGGGGTCGGTCAGCAGCAGGCGGATGCGGGTGGCCGCGTCGGCGGTGCGCGAGCAGTCGACGCGCACTGTCAGCCGCGCCGGGTCGGCGACCGACATCGTCCGCACGTCTACGTAGTCGATGGCCGCTCGGTCGCGTCGTACGACGGTGACCGAGCCCAGGCCGATCGATGGCCGCACCGGCGCGAAGTCCCAGCCGTATCCGTACGCCGGCTTGCGCAGCCGGTCGCGGGCCGCGTCGTACTCGCCGTTGTCGTCGCGAGCCGGCGGGTCGATCCGGACGATCAGCGACGCGCCGTCGAGACGCGCCGGCAGCGCGAAGGTCGCGGGCCGGAACGCGCTGGCGTGCGACCCGAGCAGGACGTCGTCGAGCCAGACGGTGGCCTGGGTGTCGACCCGATCGAGGACGACGGCCAGGTCAGCGCCCGGCCCGGCGTCGAGGTCGGGCAGCGCAAACCGGAACCACCACGCGCGCTCCTGCACCCAGGTGCAGGCGTGGTTGGCGTCGCCGTGATCGGGGTCGGCGATCCGGCCGTCCGCGACGAGCTGTCGATGGACGTCGACCGGAAGGCTGATCGCCGCCCAGCCGTCGTCCGGCAGTTGTTGCGCTGGGTCCGCGTCGAGGTAGTGGCCGGCGGTGATCGTGATGCGTTGCGTCGTCATTCGCTAGTCGAGCTTCTCTCTCGCCCATTCGTCGAGCTGCGGCGCCAAGGCGGGCCAGCCGCTGAAGAGGTTAGGGCCGGTCGCCATGCGCTCGTTCCACTCCGTGTCCCCCCACGGCGGCTCGACCAGCAGCGCGTTGGGCAGCACCTCGGCCACTCGTTCGGAGGTCGCGCGGGTGTGGTGGGCGTCGCTCGCGCCGCTTCGGAACACCAGAGCCGGGATGGTGAGTCGTCCGGCGTCGGCGACGGTGAGGCCCGGCACGAGCTCTTCGTCGTTCGGGCAGTACGCCGCCATCCAGCGTTCCATCGTGGCGATGAACTCGGCGCGGTCCTGGTCGAGGATGCGTTGCCGGTTACCGGGGTTTCGCTGTTGCACTTCCGCCCACTCGGCGAGGTCCGCGACCTTGTGCATGCCGTCGGTCCAGGCGGCGGCCAGCGACCCGCCGCAGTAGTGCACGCCCAGCGACATCAGCCCGTACACACCGCCGCTCATGTTCAGCATCGCGACGCCGGAAGCGCGCTGCGGGTGACGGACCGCCGCGATCAGCGAGATGCGCGCTCCGCCCGACCCGCCCATGATCACCGCGGGCGTCATGTCGAGCTGGTCGAGCAGCGCCATCAGCACGTCGGCCTGCATCTCGGACTCGGATTCGCCGGTGAAGCAGACGTCGGACTCGCCGCAGTTCGGCCGGTCCCAGATCAGGACGCGATGGCCGCGGTCGGCGAGTGCCTGCGCGAGCTCGCGGATGCCGGGGATGTCCTTGCTGAACCGGCCGCCGGGGGTGATCGACCACTGCCGCCCGCCGTCCCCGACGTCGCCGATCACCTCGTAGGAGATGTTGAGGCCCTGAACCATTGCCGTTGCCATGGCGCGACACTAACGTCAGGTTCGTGTCAGACCTGAGACAGCAATTCGTCGTCGACGCGGACTCGCACTTCTCCGAGCCGGAGGACTTCTTCACTGCGCTCGCACCCGCGAAGTACAAGGAGCGGGTGCCGCACGTCGAGGTGGTCGACGGCCAGCGGATGTGGGTGTTCGACGGGACGCCGATGGGCCGTTACAGCGCCGGCGGCGTGATCGGCCGCGACGGGTCCAAGGAAGAGGCGCAGACAGCGCTCTTCGAGTGGGAACACGAGATGATCCACGTCGGGGCGTACGACCCGAAGGTGCGCATCGGCGTCCTCGACGAGTGCGGCATCGACCACCAGGTGATCTTCCCGAACACGATCGGCCTCGGCGGCCAGGACATCGGCCTCGGCAGCGACGAGACGCTTCGCCATCTGACCATCGAGATCTACAACGACCAGATGGCGAAGATCCAGGAGGAGTCGGGCAACCGGCTGCTGCCGATGCCGGTGATGCCGGCGTGGGACATCGCCGCCTGCGTCCGCGAGGCGGAGCGCGTCGCGGCGATGGGCGCGCGTGGCGTCAACATGACCTCCGACCCGCAGGACCTCGGTGCGCCGGATCTGGCGAGCAAGGAGTGGGATCCGTTCTGGGAGGTGTGCGCCGGGCTGAAGCTGCCCGTGCACTTCCACATCGGCGCGAGCGTCACCGGCATGAACTTCTACGGCAAGTACTTCTGGGAGTCCCACCCGGACAACGTGAAGCTCGCCATCGGGGGCTCGTTGCTGTTCATCGGCAACTCGCGGGTGGTCGTCAACACGATCCTGTCGCGCGTGTTCGACCGCCACCCCGAGCTGAAGCTGGTCTCGGTCGAGAGCGGAATCGGCTGGATCCCGTTCATCCTCGAGACCCTCGACTACGAGATGGCCGAAAACGCGCCGCGCGAGCTGGCCCAGATGGACAAGGCGCCGTCGGAGTACTTCCGCAGCAACATCTACGCGACGTTCTGGTTCGAGAACAACCGGAACAAGCTGCCCGACCTGATCGATGCGGTGGGCGAGGACAACATCCTGTTCGAGACCGACTTCCCGCACCCGACGTGCATGTACCCGTCGCCGCTGGAGACGGTCGAGCAGAAGATGGCGACGCTGTCGGAGGCCGCGCGCAACAAGATCCTGGGCGAGAACGCCCGCGCCCTCTACCGGCTCTAGTCGTCTTGGCGGCGATCGAGCACTGGGTGGGCGGTCGGGTCGTTTCCGGCGCGTCCGGTCGAGTCGGCGCCGTCTACGACCCGGCGCGGGGCGTGCAGACCGGCGAGGTCGCGCTCGCGTCGGCCGACGAGGTCGCCGACGTCGTCAAGGTCGCTCGCGACGCGGCGCGCGAGTGGGCGCTGTCGTCGCTGTCGCGTCGTACCTCGGCGTTGTTCAAGCTCCGGGAGCTGATCGACGCACACCGCGACGACCTGGCCGACGCGATCACCCGCGAGCACGGCAAGGTGCGCTCCGACGCGCTCGGCGAGGTCGCGCGTGGGCTGGACTGCGTCGAGTTCGCCTGCGGCATCCCGCAGCTGCTGAAGGGCGCGCACAGCTCGGAGGTGTCGACCGGGATCGACGTACACACCGTGCTGCACCCGGTCGGAGTGGTTGCGGGGATCACGCCGTTCAACTTCCCGGTGATGGTGCCGCTGTGGATGGCGGCCAACGCGCTGGCGTGTGGCAACGCGTTCGTGCTCAAACCCTCTGAGCGGGACCCGTCCGCGTCGATGGTGCTGGCTCGGTTGGTCGACGATGCCGGATTCCCCGACGGCGTCTTCAACGTGGTGCACGGCGACGCCGTGGCGGTCAACGCGTTGGTCGAGCATCCCGACGTCGATGCGATCTCGTTCGTCGGCTCCACGCCGATCGCCCGGCACGTCTACGAGTCCGGGACCGCGCACGGCAAACGGGTGCAGGCACTCGGTGGCGCGAAGAACCACATGGTGGTGCTGCCCGACGCAGACCTCGACGGGGCCGCCGACGCGGCGGTGTCGGCGGCCTACGGGTCGGCCGGCGAACGCTGCATGGCGATCTCGGTGGTGGTCGCGGTCGGCTCGGCGGCGGACCCGCTGGTCGCGGCGATCACGTCGAAGATCGGTGACGTCGTGATCGGTCCGGGCGACCAGGCCGGCTCGATGATGGGTCCGGTCATCACGGCCGCCCATCGCGACCGGGTGCGTTCCTACGTCGCGGGCGCGGCGGATGAGGGCGCGAGGGTCGTCGTCGACGGGTCGGCGCCGCCGGTCGACGGTGACGGGTTCTTCCTCGGCTGCTCGCTGCTCGACGGTGTCGAGCCGGGGATGAAGGTGTACGACGACGAGATCTTCGGCCCGGTGCTCTGCGTCGTACGTGTGCCGTCTCTGGACGACGCGATCGGCCTGGTCAACGCGAACCCGTACGGCAACGGGGTGGCGCTGTTCACCCGCGACGGTGGCGCGGCGCGGCGGTTCCAGCGGGAGATCGAGGTCGGGATGGTGGGCATCAACGTGCCGATCCCGGTGCCGGTCGCGTGGCACTCCTTCGGCGGCTGGAAGGCCTCGATCTTCGGCGACACCGCCATCTACGGCCCGGAAGGTGTGCGCTTCTACACCAAGCAGCAGGTGGTGAGCACCCGCTGGCCCGACCCGGCGCCGAGCCGCCTGGACCTCGGCTTCCCCACCACCCGCTAGGGCGGATGGCACCTGCGAACACATAGGTCGACAACAGCTATAGCAATACCTATGCGCCATGCGCTCCAATGAGGGCATGAAGGATGACGTCGCTGGGCTGGATGAGTCCGAGCTTCGCAAGCAGGCCGTGTGGCGGCTGCGCAAGCAGCGTGGCTTCCGCACGCACCTGCTCGTCTACGTGCTGGTCAACGCGTTCCTCGTGCTGATGTGGGCGCTCACCGACCGTCACGGATTCTTCTGGCCGGTGTGGCCGATCGCGGTGTGGGCGATCTTCGTCGTGGTCAACGGGGTGAACTCGTTCCGGCCGCAGAGCTTCTCGGAGACCGAGATCCGCCGGCAGATGGACCGCATGACCGGCGCCCGCGGCACGTAGCCGTCCGCCGTACGTCGCTACCGAGAGCGGACGGTGTACGTCGTCGGCGCGTCGATCCGGTTCATCTCCTCGGTGAGCCGCCTGATCAGCTCCTCGCCCTGGGCGTTGAGCTGCTCGCCGTTGCCGGCCAGGACCGGGAACTCCGAAGCGAGTGAGTAGCTCGGTCGTTCGGCCCCGAGGACCCGTCCGGCGGCGAGGGCGACCCACGACTGCGGATGCGACATCAGCCGCAGCGTGCCGAGGGTCGGCGCCTCGATGGAGAACCCGCCGTCCGGGGTGCGCTTGTTGCTGGTCGCGCTGGGCGCCACCGTGATGCAGTAGCCGCCGACGTCGAGGGTCTGTGCGATGTCGGCCCGGACGATCGCGTTCTGCTCGGTGATCCGCTCGCCGGAGACGAGCCCGACGTACGCCGACTCCTTGACCCGGCTGGTACGCGGCGTGACGTACCAGACCTTCGCGCAGGCCCAGTCGAGAGCATCTGCCAGGCACACGATCTCGTCGCCGAACCGCTTGCCGCGTCCGGCGACGCCGTGGCTGATGACGATCCCCATCTTCGGGGCATAGCCCAGCCGCGACAGGGCGATGTACGCCGTCGCGTGCAGCAGTCCGATGTCGAGCAGCGGACCGTGCGGCACCGTGTTGAAGACGTTGCCGCCCGCCTCGAGGTGCTCGCCGAGCTTGTGGAACGACGCGACGGTGGCGTCGTCGTCGAGCACGCGGTCGAGCAGGCCCTCGAAGCGAGGGTCGATCACGCATGCCATCGACTGGACGAAGTCCGCCGACTGCGCGGTCCCCGTCGAGAAGAACGCGTCTTGCGCGGCGTAGGTCTCCGGGTCGACCTTGAGGTCTTCGACGTCGCCGTCGCTGTGATGCGCGGAGAGCTGGATCGAGGCCTCGATGCGGTCCTCGTTGGGGTAGTCCAGCGGATAGGCGTAGCGCCGCCCGTTGCGTTCGGCCTCCAGCACGGTGAAGCCGGCGACCGCTCGCTCGATCATCAGTCAGAGGATAGGGACCAAAGATGAGGCCCGTTCAGTTACTCACCAGTTCGCTTCGGGTTACTCGCGAGTAGCACCCGATTACGCGGCGACTGGCAGTGGTCTGCCACACCGGCACGACAGCGGTCCGTGCCGATGTGGCAGACGTCAGTACAACGTGCCCGAGGGGTGAGGCGTTACGCCGCGGTCACCTTGTGCCCGTTTGCGCCGTGTGCCAGCGCGTCCGCCCAGGTGTAGGTGAGAGCCGGCGCGTGCAGGAGCGATCCGACGAGCACCTCGGCGATGGACCCGCCGCCCGGACCGGCCGAGCCGCCGCCGGCGATCAGCGTCGGCAGCCCGCTGAACAGCCCGAGGATGGCGTGCCGGTGACCCCAGCAGCCGGACTGCCCGGGCTGCTTGCAGTCGATGTTGATGCTGCCGTTGGCGGAGTACCCGTCGTCGTACATCCAGTCGTAGTCGCTGGCCAGCGGACCGAAGTCGCCCGCCCAGATCGAGGCGTACTCGCGGACGCCGAGCAGCGTGAGGAGGGCGCCGATCAGCGTGGGGTCGTCATGCGCGACCGCGGCTTGCCGGGCGCTCGGGTTGAGCTTGGCGGCGAGGCCGAGGAACGGCCTCATGCCCCGGTCGACCCGCTCGAGGTTGGTGACCACGAAGGTCTGCTCGGGGATCGTCAGTTCTTTGTAGTCCGTCGGCAGGATCATGCGACGGACACCTTCGGCGACGTGGGCCTTGTTGATGGCGCCGAGCGCCTGCGCGATGCACGAGGCGTTCTGCGGACCGTCACTCGCGCACAACGTGTGGAAGTCGGGCGAGGCGACCAGGTTGGCCCGCGGGTCCCGCAGCTTCGCGGGCTTGCTGCTCGGGTGGCTCGCGACCTGCACGACCGGGGTGGTCGCGGCCGCTGCCGACGTGGCCGTGACGGCGGTCGCGACGGGGATGCCGGAGCCGATCGAGGTGGCCGCGGACAGTGCGAGGACGACGCCTCGCAGGCTGCGGGAGAAGTGACGGTTCATGAGGATCTGCCAGGGTTCGTCTGGTCTTGCGCTGGGTTGGCGTGCTGTGAAAACGCTTGCCCTATAGAGATCGGAAATCCGCAGCGCGGGTTTCGATGCTCCAACCCAGCGACAACATTTCCGGCATACCCGGGCAAGCTCGCGCAGATCGACAGGCGGTAACGTCCGCCGGGTGCGAGCCGTCGAGATCTTTCAGCTGACCGGACCGTCCACCGCGACGCGAGTAGCCGACCTGCCCGACCCGACGTCAGCCGACGGTGTCGTCGTCGAGGTGAAGGCCGCGGGGGTGTCCTTCCCCGAGGTGCTGCAGACCCGCGGTGAGTACCAGTACAAGCCGGACACCCCGTTCGTGCCGGGAAGCGAGGTCGCCGGGATCGTGCGTACCGCCCCGGCAGACTCCGGCTTCGTCCCCGGCGACCGGGTGGTGGCCTTCTGCATGTCGGGCGCCTTCGCCGAGGTGGTGGTCGCGCCGGTCCAGATGACGTTCGCGCTGCCGGACGGTCTCGACTTCGCGCAGGGCGCGGCGTTGATCCTCAACTACCACACCGCCTACTTCGCGCTGGTCACCCGAGGCCGGTTGACGGCGGGCGAGACCGTCCTGATCCACGGCGCCGCCGGCGGCGTCGGTACGGCGACGATCCAGGTGGCCAACGGCCTCGGGGCACGCACCATCGCGGTCGTGTCCAGTGACGAGAAGGCCGCCGTCGCCACGGCGGCCGGTGCGGCGGACGTCGTACGGTCCGACGGCCCGTGGAAGGACGACGTGCTCGCGCTGACCGGTGGGAAGGGTGTCGACCTCGTCATCGACCCGGTCGGCGGCGACCGCTTCACCGACAGTCTGCGCTCGCTCGCGCGCACCGGCCGGCTGGTGGTGGTCGGGTTCACCGGGGGCGCGATCCCGGAGGTCAAGGTCAACCGGCTGCTGCTGCGCAACACCGAGGTGATCGGCGCGGGGTGGGGCGAATACATCATGTCCAGCGGCCTGGCGTACGGCGCTGAGGTCGGTGTCGAGATCGCGAAGCTGGCGGCGGCCGGGCACATCAACCCGCCGATCGGCGCCCGCTTCCCGTTGGAACGTGCCGGCGAGGCACTCGCGCTGCTCGACAACCGGCAGGCCACCGGAAAGGTCGTTCTGGAGCCGTAGCGAAGCGAGCTCAGAAGAGCTCGCCGAGGCGCGGCGGGTCAGCGCCGGCGCGCTCGCACGTCTTGCCGGCGACGAACGAGGCGAACTCCAGCACGAGCTCGAGCTCGCGGCGACCGAGGCCCTCGACCCTCGCCCGGTCGAAGTCCGCGAGCTCAGAGAGCAAGGTCGCCATGAACGCGTCGCCCGCACCGATGGTGTCGACCACGTCGACCGTGGCCGTGCCGACGTGCTTCTCGGTGTGCGCGGTCCACGCCGATGCTCCGCCGGCACCCTTTGTGATGACGACGAGCGCCGGACCGAGACCGAGCAGCCGGCGGGCGAGGTCGTCGAGGTCGACGCCCGGATAGATCGCCGAAGCGTCGTCGTCGCTGAGCTTGAGCACGTCGGCGCGCGCGACGTTGTCCTCGACGATGCGTTGCGGATCACCCGCGACGAGGCCGGCGCGCCAGTTGGGGTCGTAGCTGACCAGGCACGCCTTGGCTAGCCGGTCGACGACGGCGCGGACCTCCTCGGCGCCCGGCGGGAGCGCCGAGCCGAGCGACCCGAAGTGCACCAGGTCCAGCGGCGGCCAGTCGTCGGCGAACCGCGGGTCCCACTCGAGGTCGAACTCGTACGTCGCGTGTCCGGCGGGGTCGATCGCCGCGCGCGCCACCGACGTCTTCGACGAGGTGCGGCCGGTGGTCACGGACACGCCCTCGGCGCGAAGGTGTGAGGTCAGCATCCGGCCGTGCGGGTCGTCGCCGATCGCGGTGAACAGGTGGACGTCGATGTCGAGGCGTGCCAGCGCGACGGCGACGTTGAACGGGCTGCCACCCGGCCGCTCGTGCGAGCTCCCGCCCTGGTCGGTGAAGACGTCGACCAGGGACTCGCCGATCACGCCGATCGTCATGACGACGCGACGATCTCTACTTTCCCGGACCCGCCCGAGCGGAAGACCTCCAGCGCGCTCGGGTAGTCGGCGAGCGAAACGCGGTGTGTGACCAGCGCGGCGGCGACCGTCGGCCGCTCGGAGATGGCGGTGATCGCCCGGTCGAAGCTGCGATGCACGGCCATGCTGCCCACGATGGTGATCTCGCGACGGTAGACGTCGTACGGCGAGAGGTCGACGACGGCGTTCGGCGACGCGACACCGAACAGCAGCATCGCGCCGCCGGTCGCGATCCGGCCGAGCCCGTCGCCGATGGCTGCCGGCACCCCCGTGCAGTCGATCACCACATCGAACTCGGCGACCGGGAACTCGTCCGCGCTGGCAGCGGCGCGAAAACCCAGCGCGCCGGCGCGTGACCGCCGGTCGGGGTTGGGTTCGACGACACTCACCTCGTGGTCGGTCAGGGGCGCGACCGCATCGGCCATCAGCGTTCCGACGGTGCCGGCGCCGTACACCACCCAGCGCGCCGAACGCGGTTGCGCGGGCACCCGGTCCACGCCGTGGATGACGCAGGACATCGGTTCGATCAATGCGGCGGCGTCGAGCCGGAAGCCGTCCGGCAGGAGTCGGCAGACGCCGGCGGGCGCGGCGACGTACTCCGCGCAGGCGCCGTCGCGCGTCACACCGATCGCGGAGTAGTTCTCACAGAGGTTCGACCGCCCGTTGCGGCAGGGCGGGCAGGCGCCACATGGCAGGTTCGGATCGACCGCGACGAGTGACCCGGTCGGCGGGCCGCCGTCGATGGTGTGGACCACCCGCCCGTAGAACTCGTGCCCCGGTACGAGCGGGTAGCGGGCGCCGGGCAGGACTCCTTCGACGAGGTGGACGTCGGTCCCGCAGATGCCGCAGCCGGCGACCGCGACGACGACCTCGTCTGCTGCCGGGGTCGGGTCAGGGACGTCGCGAACCGCGACCTGGTCGGGACCTTCGATCACTGCCGCACGCATCGCGCGTCCATCCTCCCGTACCCGCCATCGTGCGCCGTACGTGCATTGCCTCTATGGATCGGCCGATTTAGCGTCGAGCACCTCCACAACCCGGTGCTGGCCCAAGGAGCGCGCATGCCACCGACCGCAAAGCCAGCCAACGCCGCGGCGAAGCTCACCAGCGCCGCGGGGACGGCCGGCTGGCTCGAGGTCCTCGCCGGCGGCGCGGACGTGGCGGTCATCGAGGAGCACCGGGCGCGGCTGCTCGCCGCGGCGAAGGACGAAGCAGGGCGCGCGGATGTCGAGCGCGCCGCCAACCAGGCGCTGCGGCTGCACGCCCAGCTGCGTGAGCACCGGCAGCGCCTCGCCGAGCTGGGCGCGCTGCACGAGCTGACGCTGCGGCTGGCGGGGGTGCGCAACCTCGACGCGCTCCTGCAGGACATCGTCACCGAGGCCCGCCGGCTGCTCGACGTCGACGTTGCCTATCTCGCGCTGCGCGAGCCCGACGACTCGCTGCCCATCAGGGTCACCGATGGGTCGCTCGGCCCGCACCTGCGGGGCGTCGTGATCCCGCCGCACGTCGGCGTCGCCGGTCGCGTCGTCGACAGCGGCGAACCGGTCAGCAGCATCGACTACCTCGGTGACGCCGAGCTGCACCACCGTGACGACGTCGATCGCATCGCGCGCACCGAAGAGCTGCGAACCATCGCGGGCGTCCCGATGCGGCTGCGCGGCGACATCATCGGCGTGCTGATGATCGCGCAGCGAGACGTCCGGCCGCCGTCGCCGAACGAGATGTCGATGCTCGGGTCGCTCGCCTCGTTTGCGGCGATCGCCATCGACTCGGCGCGACAGCTCGAGGACCACGTCCGGGCGGCGGCCGAGACCGCCGCGGCGCACGAGGCGTTGCGGGTCCAGGCGGAGGGCACCGCTCGCGCGGCAACCCTGCACGAGCGGCTCATGGACGTCGCGTTGTCCGGTGGCGGGGTCGGCAAGGTGATCGAAGCGCTCTCCGAAGTGGTGCAAGGCGTCGTCGCCTTTGCGGATGAGTCCGACGTCGTCGTTGCTGCGGCGCAGGACGGCAAGCCGGTGGCGGGCGTCACGGTGCGCGAGGTCGACGGCGCTGCGCCGTCGACGACGTTCCGGCCCCTCGCCCAACGCCACACCTATCTTGCCGACGGTCTGACCACGGTCCCGGTCGCTTCCGCCGACTCCTACTTCGGTGCCCTTCAGGTGGCGACCGACGACGGCCTCGACGACGTGGCGCGTCGGCTGCTGGAGCGTTCGGCGTTGACGATCGCGTTGGTGGTCGCCTCAGAGCGGGCGGTCAGCGACGCGGAGCGGCGCACCAGCGCGGAGGTCCTCGAGCAGCTGCTCACCCGGCGGATCGAGGACCTGCCCGGTTTCACCCGGCGGGCGCGCAGCCTCGGACTCGACGTGACGGCGCGCCACGTGGTCGCCGTCGCCGCCGTCGAGGCGAACCGCGCCCTGCCGGTCCTTGTCGGCTTGGAACGCCACGCCCAGGACCACGGCGGGCTGGCTGCTCGGCTCGGCGGCCAGGTCGTCGCCGTCGTACGTTCGGACGACCTCGACGAGGCGCGCGCGGCGATCGCCGCGATCGCGCCCCGGACGACGATCGGCGTTGCCGGCCCGGTCGCCGGACCCGACGCTCTCAAGCAGTCCTACGACGACGCCGCCGCGTGCGCATCCGTGCTGACCGCGCTCGGTCGCGACGGCGAGTGCGCCGGACCGGAGGACTTCGGGCCCTACCGGTTCCTGTTGGCGCGCGCGGGCCGCCAGGACGTCGGCCGGTTCATCGAGCGCACCATCGGTCCGCTCATCGAGCACGACGCCAACCGGGGCGCCGAACTTGTGAAGACCGCAGACATCTTCCTGGCGGCAGGGCGCCAGCACGCGGCCGCTTCCGCGGAGCTCAACATCCATCCGAACACGCTCTACCAGCGGCTGCAGCGCATCAGCCGTCTGCTCGGCGAGGGGTGGCGATTCGGTGACCGTGCTCTCGACATGCAGATGGCGCTGCGCCTGCACCGACTGCTCGCCGGAGATTCTCCCTACTGATCGCGCGAACCCATGTGGGAAACCCACCTGTTGTGGCGTCCGAGCCGCTCGTAGCGTCCATGACATGACGATCGACATCCGCGGCGAGGTGCGCACAACCACCGTTGGTGCCCGGACCGTGGCCTGGACGACGTACGGCGACCCCACCGGGACGCCGGTCGTCTACTTCCATGGCGCCGGCGGTTCGCGGCTGGAGGCGAGCTATCTCGACTCCGACGCCGCGGCCGCCGGGCTGCGGGTGATCTCGGTCGACCGGGCGGGCTGTGGCCGTACCGACCCGATGCCGTCACGCACCCTGCTCAGAACTGTCCGCGACCTCGACGCCGTGCTCGCGGTGGAGGACGTGGAGCGGTTCTCGGTGTGCGGACTGTCGGCGGGCGCCATGTACACATGGGCGAGCGCCGAGGTCTATCGCGACCGGGTCGACCGCGCAGTGCCGATCAGCCCGCCGGCGAACGGCGAGCCTCACCGGGATGTGCGGGCCGCGTTCGGGTTCCAGTTCAAACTGACCGCCTTCCTGTCCTTGCACGCGGCGGGCGTGCTGGCCGCGATGCAGCGCAAGCAGTCGAGGGGCTTCGACCGTCCGGACGGTCAGGCGCGGTTCGTCAAGGCGATGCGCAAGATCTCCCCGGACGACGCGACGCTGCTAGAGGACAAGACGATGTACGACACGTTCCGGGCCATCAGCACCGAAGGGCGTCGGCAAGGACATCTGGGTGGTGAGGAGTTCGGCCTCGCATGGCGGCCGTGGGGATTCGACCCGGCGACGCAGACCGTGCCGTGCACCGTCGTCTACGGCGCTACCGATCCGCTGACGCCGGCGATTCGTGCGTGGTTGCGCCACGCCCCTGACGTAGTGGGGGTGGAGGTCCCGGGCGGTCATCTCCAGATCGCGATGCCCACCGGCCGTGCCGCGGTGATCGCGGCGCTGACCTCGCGCGCCGCGTGAGTCACCACCGGCGAGCCGCGCGCGCCGCGTTGCCGGCGGCGCTCGCACTCGCGGCCGCGCTGCTCGCAGGCTGCGGGACGACCGTCCCGTTGCAGACGCAGCAGTACGTCTACGGCGGCGGCACCGCAGCCACGGGCGGCAGCCTCAGCGACGGACTCGGTGACAACGGTCTCGGGGGCACCGGCGACGAGCCGGGCGGGCAGTCGTCGGCGCCGCTGCCGGGCCAGAGCACCGCGCCGGGCCAGACGACGCTGCCTGGCACAGGCGTGACCTCCGGCGGCAACCCGGGTGCTGAGACGGGTTCGACAGGCGCGCCGTCGTCCGGCGGCAAGCCCGGCAAGCCCGTCGTCACGCCCGCGAAGCCCGGCAAGGTCGACACCGGCTACGACGCGATCCCCAAGACCGGCCCCGGGTGGGACGCGCACAACGTGTACATCGGCGTCACCACGGTCAACGACATCGCCACTGTCGCAACCGCACTCGGCCTGAAGTCGGCCAACCCGGGCAACCAGGTCAAGGACGGCCAGGCCATGATCGCCGAGCTGAACCGTGAGGGCGGCTTGTTCGGCCGCAAGGTGGTGCTCGCCGCCGACAACGAGTCGACCGCGTCGCTGCTCGTCGACCCCGACCAGGACGCCTCCCAGGCGTGCACCCACTTCACGCAGGACCGCCCGGTCATCGCGGTCTGGAACACCCTCACCCCGCTGGACACGCCCACGTTCCGCTCCTGCTTCGCGCAGGCGCACATCCCGTTGCTCAGCGGATCGATTGCACCGACCGACACCGCCGCGCTCAACGACCTGCACGGCTACGCGATCTCGGTGATCTCGCCGAGCTTCACCGACCTCGCGCCCACCCTCGTCGCCAGGCTGAAGGCCGAAGGCTTCTTCACCGGCTGGAACACGACGACCGGCGCGCCGGGCAGCGCGCCGATCAAGGTCGGGATCATCGCGAAGAACGACCCGACCGGGGCGCGGGCGGCGGCGTTGCTGTCGGCCGCGCTTGCGCGGGCGGGCTACGCACCGACGGCGCAGTTCAACTACACCGTCGGTGCCAGCGGTACGACGTCGAACCTGAGCAGTGCCGTCCTTCAGTTCCGGGCGCGCGGGATCACGCACATCTTCTCGACCGACAACGGGTACGCGTCGTTCCTCGAGAGCGCGAACAGCCAGCACTACTACCCGCGGTCGGCGATCTCGTCGTTCCAGACCCCGGAGCTGCTGCAGGCCAACGCCCCGAAGAAGGAGCTGGTCGGCGCGCTGGGGATCGGCGCCGACCCGAGCATCGACGTCGCGCAGGCGCAGGACCCCGGCTACATCACGCCCGCGGAGAAGACGTGCCTGCTCTCGCAGCAGAAGCTCCAGTCGTACTCCGGACTGCGCTTCGCGGAGGCGATCGGTCTCGAATACTGCGACGCGTTCCGGCTGATCCGCGCGGCCGCGCTGGCGGCGGGCGGGCTGACCGGTCCGGATCTCGTGAAGGGTCTGCAGCTCGCCGGCCCGACGTACGTCCCGTCGATCTCGTTCGCGAGCGGGCTGCACACCAACGACTTCGCGCTCCCCGGCGCCGGGCGCGACCTCGCTTTCGAGACCAAGTGTCAGTGCTTCGCCTACACGTCGACGACCAACTACCGCTTCGGGGACTGAGATGACGGAGTCGAGATACAGCCGCAAGGGCGTGAAGGTCGACGGCGGCTTGCTGATGGTCGGGGAGTGGGCGGCCGACAGTCCGCCGGTCGTCGCGATCCACGGCGTGTCGAGCACGCATCTGCTCTGGCAGTGGACCGCGGCGGCGGCGCCCGGCGTGCGACTGGTCGCGCCGGACCTGCGCGGGCGGGGCAGCAGCGTCGACGTCGCGGGACCGTACGGCCTGACGCGACACCGTGACGACGTGCTCACGGTGATGGACTCGATGGGGATCGACAAGGCGGTCGTCGCCGGCATGTCGATGGGTGGATTCGTCGCGACGGCGCTGGCTGACTTCGCCCCCGACCGGGTCAGTGAGCTGTTGCTGGTCGACGGCGGCCCGCCGATGACCCCGCCGACGGCGCCTGCCGCGGCCGAGACCTCCAGCGAGGAGCCCCTTGCCGACCGGCTCGAGCGCACCGACCGGACCTACGCCCGAGTCGAGGACTACAAGCGCACCTTCCTCGGCGGCGTCGGTGCCTCCCTCGACCCCGACGACGCGCTGCTGACCGACTACCTGCGCTACGACCTGGTCGGGCAGGCGCCCGAGCTCGAAGTGCGGCTTGCGCCGGACGCTGTCCGGCAGGACGCCGCAGACGTGTTCTTCGGCTGCCCGGTTGAGGAGTGGATGGCGGGGCTCACCATGCCCGTCACCCTGCTCTACGCCGAGTGGTCGATCGGTGCCGGCTCCGATCCGGCGTACCCCGAAGACGTCGTCGACGGGTGGCGGGCGCGGCTGCCCCAGCTGCAGGCGAGGCTCGTGCCCGGCGTCGACCACGCGGGCAGCGCGATGTCGGCGACCGGGGCCAAGGAGATCGCGGTCGAGCTCCAGCGAGCCGTCGGGCGATGACCGCCGTCGAGGCAGGGCCGCCGGCGGTGTCGGCGGCACAACTCGTGGAGCTGCTCGGCCGCGAGTTGCCTGCCGACCGCGTGGTCGTCGACGCCGACGTCCTCGACAGCCTCTCTCGCGACCAGGCGGCGTGGGCGCCGGTCGGCGCGGCCGTCGCCGCAATCCGTGCCCGCACCACCGCCGAGGTGGCTGCTGTGGTGGCGACCTGCGCGACGCTCGGCGCGCCGGTGGTGGCTCGTGGCGCCGGGACCGGCTTGTCGGGCGGCGCGAACGCCGTCGACGGCTGCGTGGTCCTCGACCTGTCGAAGATGGACGCGATCGTCGAGATCGATCGCGACAACTTGGTGGCGGTGGTCGAGCCGGGCGTCGTCAACGACGACCTCAAGGCCGCCGTCAAGGAGCTCGGGCTGTGGTACCCGCCGGATCCGGCCAGCTCGCCGTGGTCGACGATCGGCGGCAACGTCGCGACCAACGCCGGCGGGTTGTGTTGCCTCAAGTACGGCGTCACCCGCGACTACGTGATCGGCCTCGAGGCAGTGGTCGGCGGCTCATCGGGTTACGGCACCGTCGCGCGCCTCGGCCGGCGTACGACGAAGGGCGTCGCGGGCTACGACCTGGTCGGACTGATGACCGGGTCGGAAGGCACGCTGGGCATCGTCACGCAGGCGACCGTCAGACTGCGCCCGCAAGTCACGGGGGTGCCGCGCACGGTGGTCGGCAGCTTCGACAAGCTCGTCCAGGCCGGCGAGGCCGTCGCGCTGATCACCCGTCGGGGGCTGGTACCGGTCGCGTTGGAGCTGCTCGACCGCTACTGCATGCAAGCTGTCGAGGACTGGAAGCATCTCGGGCTCAGCCTCGACGCCGAGGCGCTGTTGCTGGCCCGGGTGGACACCCCCGGGGAGTCGGGCGCGACCGAGGCGCAGGCGATCGTCGACGCGTTCACGGAGTGCGGCGCCAACTGGGCGGAGCAGTCGACCGACGACGCCGAAGCCGAGGCACTGTTCGCCGCGCGCCGCCTCGCCTATCCCGCACTCGAACGGCTCGGCCCGGTGCTGACCGAGGACGTGTGCGTGCCGCGTTCGGAGGTTCCCGGCATGCTCGCCGCCATCGAGGAGATCGCGCGACGGTACGACGTGAAGATCGCGAGCATCGCGCACGCCGGCGACGGCAACCTCCACCCGCTGATCATCGGCGCCGCCGGCGACGGCGCTCCGCCGCCCGCGGCGCTGGCAGCCTTCGAGGAGATCCTCGACGCCGCGATCGCGCGGCGCGGCACGGTCACCGGAGAGCACGGCGTCGGCGTCCTGAAAGCAGGGGGCATGCAGCGCGAGCTCGCTCCAGCCGCCGAGTCACTGATGCACGACGTCAAGGCGGCGCTCGACCCGCGCAACCTGTTCAATCCCGGCAAGGTGCTCGCCGCCCGATGAGCAGCCCCGGACGGCGCGGACTGTGGACGCTCGTCGCGCTCGGCCTGCTCGCCGGTGTCGCCGACCTCCAGCCTTACGGCGTCTCGCTGTTCATGCCGCAGCTCGCAACCAGCCTCAAGGTGACGGCGCTGTCGCTGATCAGCGTGCGGGGACCGGCGATCGGCGTCGCCTACCTGCTGCCCTTCGCCGTGCCGATGCTCACCGAGCGCCGGGCCGTCGCGGTGCGTACCTGGACGACCCGGGTCAGCGCGATCGCGTGCGCGCCGGTGTTGGCGCTCACCGGCGAGGTGCATGGGGTGTGGGCGCTGGTGGGCGTGTTGTGCCTCGGTGTCGTTGTCGCTGCGCCGGGCCAGGTGCTCCAGCGCTCGACCGCGATCGCCGAGGTATCGGACGGCCGACGGATCCGAGCGCTCGCCGTGCTGCAGGCGGGTGTCCTGCTGGCGCAGGTCACCCTTCCGTTCGGTGTTCTGCTCGCCGGCGGGGCGAGCTGGGACAACGCGCTGGTCGTTGCCGCGGTCGTGGCCGTCGTGGTTGCGGTGCTGGCATCGGGATTGCAGCGGGCGACCGAGCCGTTCGCCCCCGCCTTGCCGCCGGTCGCCGAGGCGCCGAACTTGCCGGAGCTGCTCCGCACCTGGCAGGCGTCACGATCGCTGCTCGGTATCGGCGCGGTGATCGTGGCGCTGGGCATGCTGTCGATGTCCTACGAGCTCGTGCTGTCGATCTACCTGCACCAGCACTGGAAGCTCGGGACGCGCGGTGTCAGCGGAGTGTTCCTCGCGATGTCCCTCGCGGGGTTGGTCCTCGTCGTGGCGACCGCGAACTACGCCGATCGGCTGCTCACGACTGCTCCGGCGCGCCTGGCCCGCCTCACGTGGGTGGCGATGGCGACGGGCTCGGCCCTGCTGCTGGTCGGTCCGGCGCTGTCCGACCGCGACGCGATGGCGGTCCTGGTCACTGCCGGCTACGCACTTGCGAGCGCAGTGCTTCCCGTCATGGTGGGTTTCGCGCTCACCCTCGTCCCTGCACAACAACGGACCTGGCTGTCGGCGGTGTCGCTGGTCCTGCTCGCGCTCGGCGGCGTGCTTGGTGTCGTCCTCGAGGTCTGCGTCGCCGATCGGTACGGCGCCCCGAACGCGCTCGTCGCCGTCGCCGGCATGGGGGTGATCGCGGCGCTGGTGTGGCGCTGGGCGAGCGCTTATGTCGAGGCCGATCGAGGCCGAAGTGAAAGGCAGAGTCTGGGCGTGCGGCCGGAGGGGGCCGCGCGGTCGGACGCGCTCCTCGACTGCCGCGACATCGACTTCTCCTACGGATCGCTACAGGTCCTGTTCGGCGTCGACGCCCATGTCGACGAAGGCGAGATCGTCGGGCTGCTCGGCACGAACGGCGCCGGCAAGTCCACCCTGCTGCGCGTCATCTCCGGTCTCGGAATCCCGCAGCGCGGCAACGTCACCTTCGACGGGCGCGACATCACCTATCTCGACGCCGAAGCCCGGGTCCGGATCGGCATCACGCAGGTGCCCGGCGGCAAGGCCGTGTTCCGGTCGATGAACGTGGTGGAGAACCTGCAGAGCTTCGGCTACACGCTCGGCCGGGACCGGCGAGCCGTCGACGAGGCGATCGAGCGGTGCTTCGAGGCGTTCCCTCGGCTGAAGGAGCGTCGTACCTCCTCGGCCGCGATGCTCTCCGGCGGTGAGCAGCAGATGGTCGCGCTGTCGAAGGCGCTGATCCTTCGCCCGAGGGTGCTGCTGATCGACGAGCTGTCACTCGGGCTGGCGCCGGTGATCGTCACCCGGCTGCTCGACATGGTGCGCCGGATCAACGCCGACGGCACCGCGGTGGTGATCGTCGAGCAGAGCGTCACGACCGCGTTGTCGCTCGTCGACCGCGCGTACTTCATGGAGAAGGGTGAGGTGCGCTTCGACGGGCCGGCAGCCGACCTGATCGATCGCCACGACCTGCTCCGCGCGGTCTTCCTCGAGGGCGCCGCGAAGGGCGTCGTCGCGTGACGGGCCGGCTGCGGCTCGCCGCGATGTGCGCGGCTGGTCTGGTCGCGCTGTGGCTCGTGCTCGACTTCGTGCTGCCGCACGTCATCTCGACCAGCGAAACCTCGACCGGTCACTGGCAGACGCCGTTGCCGGTGGTGGTCCTCGGGCTGATCGAGGGTGCGTCGTACGGGCTGCTCGCGGCGGGCCTGGTGTTGATCTACCGGTCCAACAAGATCATCAACTTCGCGCACGGAGAGGTGGGCGCGTTCGCCGCCTCGTTCTTCGCGATCGAGGTCACGACCTGGCACGTGCCGTTCTGGCTGGCCCTCGTCCCGGCGCTGATCGTGGCGGCGTTGATCGGCGTACTGATCGACAACACCGTCGTGCGCTGGTTGCGCAACGCGCCCGCCGTCATGAGCGTCGTCGCGACGCTGATCGCCGGGGAGAGTCTCGGCGGCTTCTCGCAGGTGATCAACAGCCACGCGGTCAACGGGATCGTCACGATCCCGCAGCCGCCGGGCCTGCCGACCTTCAGCGTGGGTGCACTGCTCGTCACCCAGTCCTACGTCGCCATCCTGATCATCGCGCCGATCGCGGTCGCGGCGGTTGGGATGTTCCTGAAGTTCAGCCGGACCGGTCGCGGCATCCGCTCGGCTGCCGACAACCCTGACGCGGCGCGCATGGCCGGCATCCCGGTCAACCTCATGAGCTCGATCGCATGGGCGGTCGCCGGCGGTCTTGCCGCGCTCACCGCCATCCTGACCGCGCCCTCGGTCGGGTCCAGCGGTGAAGGGTTCGGCCCGTCGCTGCTGCTCATCGCCTTGACCGGTGCGGTGCTCGCGAGGATGCGCAGCCTGCCGGGTGCGATGGCGGGTGGGCTCGGGATCGGCGTGCTCGAGCAGCTGCTGGCGTGGAACTCGCAGAACGGCGGCATCGTCGAGATGGCGCTGTTCGTGCTGATCGTGGTCGGCCTGCTGGTGCAGCGTCAGCCGATCGGACGCAGCGAGGACAAGGGCTCGTGGTCGGTCATCACGCCGAGCCGGCCGCTGCCCGCCACCGTGCGTGCCTTGCCGTCGGTGAAGGTGCTCGAACGGGCGCCGTGGGTCGTGCTGTTCGCGATCCTCGCGGCGCTCCCGTTGCTGGTCGACAACGGCACCAGCCAGTCGCTGACCGTCACCGTCGCCTTCACGATCGTCGCGCTGGCGCTCGGGATCGTGACCGGGCTCGGCGGGCAGTTGTCCCTCGGACAGTTCGCGATCTCGGCTGTCGGCGCCTACGCCTCGTGGCAGATCGCCCGACGAACCGGCAACTACGTCGAGTCCTTCGCCTATGCCGCCGGTGCCGGCGCGTTGCTCTGCGTGCTGCTCGGCCTTCCCGCCGTCAAGGCGCGCGGGCTGATGTTCGCGGTGACGACGCTCGCCTTCAGCCTCGTCGTACCGGACTTCCTGCTCGGCGAGCACTGGGTGCTCGGCACCGGTCAGATCCCGGGCCGTCCGATCATCCACGGGCACGCCATCGCGTCTGGCCACGCGTACTACTACTTCGCGGTGTGCATTCTGGTGATCGCGCTGCTGTTCTCGCACAACGTGCGCCGCGGCGGGCTGGGACGTCGGCTGGTGGCCGTCCGGGACAACGAAGATGCGGCGCGCTCGTTCTCGATCAGCGCGACGTGGACGAAGATGCAGTGCTACGCCCTCGCCGGTGCGCTGACCGGCGTCGCCGGCGCGATGTACGGCCATTCGCTGCCGCAGATCGGCTACGACGGGTGGCCGGTCACGGCCAGCCTCGGCGTCGTCCAGATCGCTGTGGTCGGCGGGCTGGGCACCCTCGCCGGTCCGATCTTCGGGGCCGCCGTCGTCTCGGGACCGACGTACGCCACCATCGGCGCGCTCGGCAACGCGCTGCTCGGCCAGGTCTACCTCTGGACCGTGCTGTTCCTTCCGGGCGGCATCGTGCAGCTCCCGCTGGCGTTGCGCAACCGCGTCGCGGCGTGGCTCGCCGGCCGCGCCGGGATCGACTTCGCCGCCGCCGCCGCGGCCGAGCGCGGCATCACCGAGGCCGCCACCGAACCGCGGGCGATCCCGGAGTTCGCGCGCCCGGTGCATCGTCGCGTCTCGGGGACTGGGGCGCTGCTGGAGGTCCGTGACCTGCGGGTGTCCTTCGGCGGGGTCCGCGCGGTGCGCGGGATGTCCTTCGAGGTGCGGGAGGGCGAGACGCTTGGTCTGATCGGTCCGAACGGCGCAGGGAAGACGACGACCTTCGAGCTGATCGCGGGCTTCGTCCGACCCGACGGCGGCTCGGTGTCCTTCCGCGGGGCCGACATCACGAGGCTCTCGCCCGAGGCGCGGGCCCGGCGAGGGCTGATCCGGTCGTTCCAGGACGCCGCGTTGTTCCCGACGCTCACCGTCGCCGACTGCGTCGCGCTCTCCCTCGAGCGGACCGCGCCGACCTCCGTCGCGCTCGCCTCACTCGGGATCCGGCCGGGGGAGCGACGCAAGCGGTCGGACGCCGATGAGCTGCTGGACTGGATGGGCCTGGCGCGCTACCGGTCGAGTGTGATCGGCGAGCTGTCGACCGGCACCCGGCGGATCACCGAGATCGCCTGTCTGGTGGCGTTGCAGCCGGAGCTGCTGCTTCTCGACGAGCCGTCGTCAGGCGTGGCGCAGCGGGAGACGGAGGCGCTCGGCGAGCTACTTGCGAGGCTGCGCCGTGAGCTGTCGTTGACGATGGTCGTGATCGAGCACGACATGCCACTGATCATGGGCTTGTCGGATCGGATCGTCTGCATGGCCGACGGTGAGGAGATCGCGATCGGTACGCCGGAACAGGTCCAGCGCCACCCTGCCGTCATCACGGCGTACCTCGGTGGCGAGGTCACCAGGGCAGCCGAAGCCCCGGTAGGAGCGTCACGATGATCGGACGGGTACGCGAGCTCGTGAGGTTGCCGAGGACCTGGACGTGTCTGGGCATGGCGGTCCTCGCCGCCGGATGCGTGCTGCTGGCCATCGGGTGGAGCCTGGTGGCGGGCAAGTCGGAAGTGGCGTTGCAGATCCCCTACCTGCTCTCGGCGGCGCTACCCGGGGTCGGACTCATCGTGGTGGGGGTCGGACTGGTCGTCGTCGGAGTCCGCGAGGCCGACGCGCGAGCCCGCCGCGCCCAGCAGCAAGAGCTGGCGTCGCTGCTGACGGTGCTGCGCGACGAGCTGACAGCGCCGTCGGCGCCGCCCGCGGCGCCGACCGCTCGTCCCCGCCGGGCCCGCAAGGAGGCCGGATGAAGCGCCCCGCCGACAACCCGGCGCTGCCGAGCCTGTTGCTGTTCGCCGGCATGGTTGTGGCCGGCTTCGTGGCGATGGGGCTGGGGTGGCGGGTCGCGGCGCGGACGCTGAACGTCGCCGTGCAGGTGCCCGCCGTCGTCAGCGGTGGGCTGGGCGGGCTCGTGCTCATCGTGATCGGCACCGGCCTGTTCGTCGCTCAGCTGGGGCGTGCAGCGGCCGCTGAAGAGCGCACCGATCTCGACGACGTCCTCGATCGCACGTCCGAGGTCATCCAGGCGGTCCGCTCCGCCGGCGGCGAGCGATGAGGGCCGGGCTGCGGCTGGCCGTCGCCGCGTTCGCGATCGGGGCCGCCGTGCTGCCGGCTGCCACGGCCAGCGGCGTCGTCGCAACCGGTGGCACGCGATCGGTGCTCGTCACCCGGCAGCCGGTCGTGCCGGACGTGCTGCATCCGAAGATCACGGCGGCCGCTTGGTTCCAACCCGATCCGCTGTGTGCCACTCCGCTCGGATGCGGGTTCATCCCGCTGCCGGCGCTCTCGCCGTACCCGAAAGGGACCTTCCACGTCGGCACCGCCGTCGGGCGGCAGATCGCTCGCGCTTTCATCGCGGTACGGCTCAGCGCCCGGGCACAGCGCGCGGACGGCGGGACGCTGACCGTCCCGCTCGACACGTCGGTGGCTGACGGCAGCATCGACCCGCAAGCCGCGAAGGTGAACGTCTGTGTCACCTATCAGGCGATCACCGACACCGAAGGCGGCTTCGACAATCCGCCTTCGGTGAACTGCCTGCCCGCCGCCCACGCGAAGTACGTCGCGAAACCGACGCCACGTCTGGTCGCCGACCTCCGCCGGCTCGGGCCGCTGGCGGGGGTGAAAGGGTTCGCGCTGCTGCCCGCCGACGCCGCGCCCACGACCGCGTGGCAGATCGCGTTCCGCCTCGCCCACGCAGCAAGTTCCGCCGGCCCGCGGCTGCGCCTGCTGACCCGGGCCGCGCACCCGGCAGCCGCGAAGACCCCGCCCACCAAAACCCCGGGTGCGCAGCATCACACCGCGGCGGGCACCTCGGAAGGCGGGCGGCGGGCAGCGGGGCCGAGCGTCGGCGGCGACGTACCCATGCCCGCGCTGCCCTCGACCGCCGAGACCGCGCCGCCGACCGACCCGCGGCCGGTGATCGCGCGGCGGACCACGCAGCTTCGGCGGCTGGTGACAGTCGGCTACCAGTACCCGCAGGTGTGGCTGCTGCCGCTGGCGCTGATCGTGCTCATCCCGTTCACGCTGCGGGCACTGACGAAAGACCTCACCCGCCGGCGCTGAACCGAACCGCTGAAGCCGGTGGCCGGATGACTAGTTGTCGACGACGAGCTTGCTGACCCTCACGGTCAGGCGGAAGCGCGGGCTGGTCTTGCCGCCCTTCTCGGCGCGACGCTCCACGACGCGGATGGCGGCCCGGCCGGGCTTGCGCGCTTCGAACGTCCACGTCTCGAACTGCTCGCCGCCGACGGCCGGCGGCTTGGCGGTGGAGGTGAGGCTGACGTGCGTCATGTGCAGCACCGGCGTGTTGGCGGAGGTCAGCTTCAGCGAGTCGCCGCAGTCGCCGCACACCTCGAGGCGGACCTTGAACGGCTTGCCGACGAACGCGGTGACCGTGTGCCCGGAGTCCTTCTGGCGGTAGACGACCGGCGCCTTGGCGACCGGCCTTGCGTGGGCCGCCGTGGCGACGCCCAGCACCGGCGCGGCGGTGGCGAGGACGGTGGCGGCGGTGAGGGCGAGGGCGCGTGGCTTCATCCGACGACGCTAGCTGCCGGACTCGTTGGTGGTCGTCGACGCGTGGCTGAGCCGCTCGCGCTCGGCCGCGTTGAGGTCGATGGTGTCAGCTGGATGCGTCGCCGGCTGTTCGCGGTACGCCGGTGCCTCTTCGATGCGGCGGTAGGCGTTGAGCTGCTCCCGGCCCGATGACACGTCGCGAAGCCCGACCACCATCGCGCTGCCGATCGCGATGCCGGCGAGGCAGACGCAGACCAGGCCGAGGCCGGTGAACATGCCGATCTGCTCCCACACCGCACGAGTCGTGTCGCCGCTGGGAACCCCGATGAAGCCGGCGTTCCACCACGGGCTCACCACGGTGCCGAGGGCGAACCACGCCCCGCTTGCCGCGGCGAGCCAGCCACCGAAGAGGGCGACAGCGCGATGCGCGGTGACCGTCAGCAGCAGACCGCCGAGTGCGACCCCGGCGCCGGGCAGCACCTCCAGCCAGCCGCGCGCGGCCGTCCAGGTCCAGGTGTTGTCTGGTGTGTAGCCGTAGCCGAAGGAATGCCCGAAGAAGGGAACGAGCGCACCCCAGGCTCCGAGCAGGACCAGCAACGGTCCGGCGATCGCCCCGCGTCGCCGTGACATGTGCAACCGGCTGGGCTGTGCGTGACTGCCGCGTGACATGACCAGATCCCTTCTCTGGAGCTCTTGTCGTCATGGCCAGATGTGCCCCGCCGACGGGGCATTACGCAACCTGTCGCCAACTCGCGGTCCAGGCACTAACCTCACGGCAGCGGGGGAACGGGGGGTTTCTGTGAGCATTCGTGCTGTTCAGCGACGCCGCATCGCGCGACTCGGCGGGGTTCTCGTCGCGGTTGCGGCAGCGGTGGTCCCGGCGGTGGCGCCGAGCGCCGCCGCCCATCCGGCCGAGGCCAGGCCCGGACCTGCCGATGCTGCGACCTTCTCGGTGATCGGTCAGCCGAGTCTTGGCGGCGCCACCCTCGCCAGTCGCTGTCCCAACGCCGACGCGCAGTTCAGCAGCCATGACTTCGGCGGGTTCACCACCGACGGCCCGACCGGGATCGCGATCGGGTCGACCGGGCGGCTCTACGTCGTCGACGACGGCGGCCGACGAGTCCTCAGCTGGCCTGACGCGGACGCCATGACGGCCTGCCAGCCGGCCGACGAGGTCATCGGTGGGACCCCGGGCGTAATGGTCGGTCCGGAGGCGATCACGGTCGACGGCGCGGGCAAGGTGTACGTCGCGGACACGCTCAACCACACGGTCGACATCTTCGTGCCGGGAGCGGGCGGCAGCTACCCGTCGCGCCCGACGTACGTGCTGGGCACACCGGGCGTCTCGGGCAAGGGGATGAACGAGTTCAACTACCCCCGCGGCCTGGCGGTCGACGAGACCGGACGGCTCTACGTCGCGGACGACGACAACAACCGCGTGCTGATGTTCGACCCGCCGTTCGCCACCGGAATGAAGGCGGACGACAGCATCGGCGCCGGAGCCGATGGCGGCTTCGCCGGCCCGAAGGCGCTCGCCGTGTCCGGGGACTCGTTGTTCGTCGCCGACTACTACGACAACCGCGTGCTGCGCTTCACCGGCCCTTTCGACGACCCGGCCACGACGTATGCCTCGACCGCCACCTACACCGGCGTGACGCATCCGGTCGACCTGACAGTCGGCCCCGACGGGTCGCTCTACGTGACCCAGCAGGGTGACGGCGCTGCGGCGGCACCGAGCCTCGCGGTCTACGCCAACGCCGTCACAAGCGGGAGCCAGACCCAACCGGCAGCGACCTCGAACTTCGACGGCGCCATCACGGGCGACTCTCCGCTCGGCGTCGCCGTCGACGCGAGCTCGCGGATCTTCCTGTCCGACTACGAGGGCTACCGGGTGCTCGTGCACTACCTGCCGGCGCCGGCGCATGCGGTGGACCCCCTGGCGAGCGCCGCGACCAATGGCCTGCTGCAGACCTTGCAGTCGCGGGCCGGCTTGTCGAAGGGCCGCGTGCTGCTCGGTCAGGAGATGCCGACGTTCGAGTCGGGGAAAGCCGAGTGGTACCGCGTGTTCACCCGGCTGCGCCGACGCAAGCTGCCGGAGCCGGTCGTGATGGGCGCCGAGCTCGACTCGATCCGTGACGGCAAGAACGACACGGCGATCAGCACGATGATCACGCACGCCCACGCCGGTGGGGTGCTGGAGCTCGACTGGCATCCGAACGACCCGGTCGACAACTCCTTCCCCGGTGCGCCGATCACGCCCGCTCAGATGACGCAGCTGACCCAGCCCGGGACGACGCTGTACAACACGTGGCACGCCAACCTTGACGGTGCGGCGGCGACGCTGGCGAAGTTCCAGGCCGCGGGTGTTCCCGTGCTGTTCCGGCCGCTGGTCGAGATGAACGGTGTGAAGTTCTTCTGGTGGTCCGACGACGGGAGCACCGGTGCGCCGCACGCGGCGCGGATTCAGGCTTTCGCTGCGCTGTGGCAGGACATGGTCCACTACCTGACGGTCACGAAGGGGCTGCACAACCTGCTGTTCCTGTACTCGCCGAACGCGGTGGGGTGCGACTGCGCTGTGCCGGCCATGACCTACTACCCGGGGTCGGCGTACGTCGACGCGGTGGGCATCGACGTCTACGACAACGACCTCGCGATCGGTCGCACCCCCGACGACGATCGTGGTCTGACCACCTACCAGGACATGGTCGCCGCGGGGAAGCCGTTCGGGTTCTCGGAGTTCGGGCAGGGGCCGAACGCCGCAGGCAACGGCACCGGCTCGCTGGGCCGGTCGTGGGACGCGAGAACGTTGGTCGAGCGCGTCCGGGACAGCTACCCCGCGGTCGCGTTCGCCACTGCCTGGTACTCCACGTACAACAGCCGGGGCAGGGCGACGTACGTCTACGAGCTGTCTGATCTCACCGACGTGGCCCGGTTGCTACGGGACCCGCTGATCAAGACGCTGCCGACCGGTACGCCGTAGCGACCCCGCAGGCGACGGTCAGCCCCAGCGCACCTTCACCTGCTGCCACCGGTCGGCAACGCCGTGGTCACCGGTGACGGACACCTCCGCCGGCCGGTTCCACAGCCAGAGGTAGACCTGGTCGGCGCGCCCGCTCACGGTTGCGTCGGCGACCGCCGGCGCAGCCGCCTCGACCGCGCTTGCCCCGTCGGGGCCGAGGGTGATGAGCCAACCGGCGCTGCCGTCCGGTGCGAGCCGGACCGTCCCCGGCACGAACTCGCGCCTCCGCTTCGCGAACCCGAACAGCATCTCCTCGATCCCGTCGAGCGAAGTCGCGTCGTCGATCGTCACCGGGATCGCTGCTGCCGCTTCGGCGTCCGCGCGGTGGATCGTCGTCTCGTGGAGCTGGCGGCGAGCCCAGAACTCCAACGGCGAGGGAGCCGGAAGGAACGCGAAGCAGCTCAGGTCGGCGGGCGCGGCCGCCAGCGTGCTGACCAAGGCTCGATGCCCGTCGGCGTACCAGCCGAGCAGCTCGCCATCGTGGGGTGGTTGCGGCGCGGCTGCGTCCGGATGATCCAAGCCATTGGCGACGATGTGCTCAGCCCACCGGTGGACGGTTCCGACATGCCCGACGAGGTCGCGAACGCGCCAGTCCGGGCAGCCCGGGACCGGGTCGTCGAGGCCGCATCGTGCGGCCGCGTCGCCGAGTCGCTCCGCCTCGGCCGCGAGGCGCTCCAAACGGGTGGTGAACTCCACGCGGCAAGTATCTCCGCCGTGGGAGAAACCCGTCGAAACTGTCACATGAGCGTGCCAGAGTCCGTCTGATCCGTGAACCCTCGAACGAAGGACCACCGATGACTGCGCCTGCCGCGACGAGCTCCGACCCGCGCCGTTGGAAGGCCCTCGCGCTGCTGGGCGCGATCCAGTTCATGCTCGTCCTCGACGTCACGGTCGTGAACGTCGCGCTGCCGCACATCCAGCGCGATCTCGGCTTCAGTCGCCCGGGGCTCGCCTGGGTCGTCAACGGCTACGTGCTGATGGCCGGGGGCCTGCTGCTGCTCGGCGGCCGGCTCGCCGACATCGTCGGTCGGCGTCGGCTGTTCCTGCTCGGGGTGGGCCTGTTCGCGGTGGCCAGCGCCACCTGCGGAGCTGCCCAGGATCCGGGCATGCTGGTCGCGTCGCGGTTCGTGCAGGGCGCCGGCGAGGCGTTCGCCGCCCCCGCTTCGCTCGGACTGATCGCGGTCCTGTTCCCCGATCCCGCCGAGCGGGTCAAGGCGCTCGGCATCTGGGGTGGCATCGCCGGCTTGGGCGGCACGTCGGGCACCGTCATCTCCGGCGTGCTCGTCAACTACGCGTCGTGGCGCTGGATCTTCTTCGTCAACGTGCCGGTCGCCCTCGTGGCGCTGGTGTTCACGCCGCGGCTCGTGGACGAGAGCCGGATGGTGCGCGAAGGCGGTCAGCCGGACTACGTCGGTGCCGCGACGATGACCGGTGGCCTGATCGCGGTGGTGGACGGCCTGCTGCAGGCCGCGAGCCACGCGTGGGGATCCTGGCAGGTGCTGCTGCCCCTGCTCGGTGGGCTCGCGTTGCTCGCGGCGACCGGCTTCATCGAGGGCCACTCCGCGGCGCCGCTCGTCCCGCTCGAGTTCTTCCGCAACCGGACCCGGGTCGCGACGAACCTCGTCACGCTGTTCTTCTCCTCCGCGTTCTTCTCGTACTTCTTCCTGCTCACGCTGTTCGAGCAGCAGGTGCTGCACTACTCGCCGGTGCGCGGCGGGCTGTCCTATCTGCCGTTCGGCCTCACGATCGGTGCCGGCATCGGGATCGGGACGGCGATGATGCCGAAGCTGGGCGTGAAGCGACTGCTGGCGGCCGGCTTCGTGCTGTGTGCTGCCGGGATGCTGCTGACCTCCGGGATCGACATCCACAGCGGCTACTGGTCGGGCATCGTGCCGGGAATGGTGCTGCTCGGGCTCGGGTCCGGGCTGAGCTTCCCGGCGATGGGCAACGCCGCATTGCATGAGGTCACCGGTCAGGACTCCTCGCTCGCCTCCGGCGTACAGAACGCGATGCAACAGGTCGGCGGCGCGATCGGGCTGTCGGTCCTCGTGACGCTCGCCCTTCGCCACGCCGCCTCGCTGCGCCGCGGCGGCGTCGCCGCGCCGCTCGCGTCGACCCACGGGTTCGTGCTGGCGTATCACGTTGCGGTCGGCCTGCTGGTCGCCGGTGCGCTGTTCGTCGTCGCGTTCTTCGAGAGCAACATCCTGTCGGCGCCGCGCAACCCGGAGGCCGAGGTCGCGGACTCCGAGGCGGTACCGGCGGTCGCTTAGCGGCCGATCGGACCGAGCCCGGCAGGCAGCCCGAAGATCTCGGCTTGCGGCGCGGTGCGGGCGAGGGACCGGTAGCGGCGGTCGGCGAACCACCACCGCCCGTCGAGCTTGCGGTAGCGGTCGTGGTAGACCCCGTACGCCGTCGACCAGCCGTCGTCGCCATCGACCGAACCGGCGTCGCGGTGATGCCGGATCTCACACATGAACATCCGGCTACGGCCGGTGTCGCCGTCGGCTTCCACCACCGCGTTCAACACGACGAACTGGAAGTGGTCGAACCGGTCGGTGGCGGTGCGGACGAAGTTCGCGAACTCGGCCGGTCCGATGAACGTGCGTTTCGGGCTCGTGACGGTGTCGACCTCGATCGTGGCGTCCGGCAGCAGCAGCCGTTCGAGCTCGTCCCACGCCCGGCGTGACACCACGTCGGCGTAGCCGAACTGGAGCTCGCGGATCGCGGCGGTGTCCACGACGCGATCATGCCCGAGTCAGCTGTTGGCCGGCTGGAGCGAGGCCGGCTCCGCGGTGGCGCTGGCCGTCTCGGCGCCGGGTTCACGGGCGTACCGCGGGAGCAGGGTCGACAGCCCGACCATCGCCGCGAGTGAGCCGATCTCGACCCACAACGTCCGCTCGAAGGCGTCGTGGAAGCCGACGTGCCCGAGCGCGGCGAAGAAGATAGTGCCGAGCACGGCGACCCCGATCGCGCCGGCGAGCTGCTGCCCGGCGTTCAGCAGACCGGACGCCGACCCGGTCTCCTCGTCGGTGACCGACGCGAGCACCACGTCGAACAGCGGGGCGACCACGAGTCCCATGCCAATGCCGGCGAGGGCGAGACCTGGAATCACGTCCACCGACGAGACGTTCCCGGCGCCGTGAACCTGCTGGATCACCAGCAACCAGCCGGCGATCGTGACCAGACCGCCACCCTGAATCACCAGCCGCCCGAACTTCGGTCCGAGGATCGCGCCGGACAGCCCCGCGCCGACCGCCATCCCGGCTGACATCGGCACGAACGACAGCCCGGCGTGAATCGGGGAGAAGCCTTCGCCGAGCTGGAAGAACACGCTCGCGGTCAACAACAGTCCGCCCATGCCGGAGAAGAAGACGAGCAGGACGAGCAGGCCTGCGCTGTAGCCGCGGTGCGTGAAGATCGACGGCAGGACCAGCGGGTCCGCGTCGGCGCGGCTGCGGGCGCGCTGCTGCAGTCCGAACGCCGCGTAGAGCACGACGCTCGCGGCCATCAAGAGGTAGGTCCAGGCGGGCCAGCCCAGTTCGCGGCCCTGGATGAGCGGGTAGACCAGGCAGAGGGATGCCGCGCACGACAGCAGCGCGCCGAGCAGGTCCAGCCGCTCGTCGCGCACCGGCTTCGTCTTCGGCAGCAGCCGCCACGCCCCGATCACGGCCGCAACGCCGATCGGCGCGTTGACGAAGAACACCAGCCGCCAGCCCGAGCCGCCGAGGTTCCAGTCGACGAGCGCGCCGCCGACGATGGGCCCGAACACCGCGGCGGACCCGATGACCGGTCCGAAGATGGCGAATGCCTGGGTCGACTCGTCCCCGAACACCTCGCGGATCACCCCGAAGCCCTGCGGCAGCATGGTCGCGCCGAGCGCGCCCTGGAGCAGCCGGAAGGTGATGAGCAGTCCGGTGTTGGGCGCCACCCCGCACAGGATCGAAGACGCGGTGAACCCGGCGGCGCCGAGGATGAACATCTGCCGTCGCCCGTACACGTCGCCGAGCCGGCCGCCGGTCATCAGCCCCACGGAGATCGCCAGCGCGTAGCCGCCGACGATCCACTGCAGCCCGGTCGACGAGGTGTGCAGACTCCGGTGAATGGCAGGCGCTGCGACGTTGACGATCGTCGAGTCGAGCAGGTCCATGCACTCGGCGGCCAGGATCACGAACAAGATCAGCCACCTGCGCTCGTATGCGGTCTTCGTCACTGCAGCCCCTTCGGTCACGAACATGGTTCGAAGATCACGAACACTGTTCCACGAACAATGTTCGTTGTCAACGTACGATGTTCGTGGCCAGCCGCCGGGCTGGCGCAGATCCGACGTGGAGGTGGACGGTGGGCGACCCGCTGCCGCTCCCGCCGAGGCGTCCCGGGGCGAAGCGGAGCCGGCAGCTCCCGGAGCGGCCGCTGTCCCGCGAGGCGATCGTCGCCGCGGCGCTTCGGGTGATCGACGACGAGGGCGTCGACGCGGTCACGATGCGGCGGATCGGGCAGGAGCTGGGTACCGGCGGCGCTTCGCTCTACGCCCACATCGCCGGGAAGGACGAGCTGCTCGACCTGGTCTTCGACGAGGTCGCCGGCGAGATCCCGGTGATCGAGGCCGATCCGAAACGATGGCAGGAGCAGCTCAAGGAGCACCTGCGGGCGTGGTACGCCGTCCTGCTCTCGCATCGCGACCTCGCGCGGGTCGGGCTCGGGCGAGTGCCGACCGGTCCGAACTCGGTGGTCGGCATGGAGTGCATGCTCTCGATCATGCGTGCCGGCAAGCTCGACGACGCGGTGATCGGCTACGGCGCGGATCTGCTTGCGGCCTACGTCACCAGCTCGGCGTATGAGGGCAGCATCTGGCGGTCCGGGGTTGCCGCGACGCCCGAGGAGGGTGAGGCCTATCACCGAGAGCTCGAGGCCTACCTGCGCAGCTTGCCCGCCGACCGCTTCCCCACCATCGTCAGTCTCGTCCCGGCGCTGATGGGCGACGTCGGAGACGACGCAGACGCCCGCTTCGAGTTCGGCCTCGACGTGCTCGTGCGTGGCCTCGTCGCGCGTTCCAAGAAGTAGCTCAGCGCGTCGGAGCGTCACCCATGCGACCGGTCTTCGGCGCCTCGTCCGGGATGTCGACCGGGATCTCGGGTGCCAGCCGGAACCCGGCCGAGAGCTCGAGGTCGTCGCCGCTCCAGAACTTGCCCGGGTCGAACCAGCTCGCGTCGCGGGCGCGCGGCAGCAGTCCCATCTCCTGGTAGGTGATCGCGACGACCTCCGCGCAGTACGCGGTCTCCCGTCGATCCTGTCCCGGCGTCCCTCGTCTGGGCAGCCGACCGCCGAGCCAGCCCGCGGCGAGCGCCCGCGTGGTGGGGAAGGGCGTCCCGTCGAGTCGCGCGACCGCGCGCAGCAGCGCGTCCTCGGCCTGTCGCGTCACCTCGCCGTCGAGCTGGCGCAGCCACCCCTGCTGGCCGTACTTGTTCGCCCACACCAACGCCGAGTCACGCAAGTCGTGAAGCTGGACGCCCCGCTGGTACTTCCCGGTCCACATGTCGACCAGCGAGCGGCCGAGCTCGGCGTGCCACATGAGCGGCGGCAGGTCGTCGAGCACCACCGCCATGCCGACGTGGTTGACCGGAGCGTTCGTCAGCGTGCGGATCGCGCGGTCGGCTGCGCTGTGCCCCCGGAAAAGCCAGAGGTCGCCGGTGCGCGTGATCTCGACTGCGGAGTCGAGGGAGAGCGGCTCGCTGGTCATGCCGCAGTCTTGCGCGTCTACGGTGAGCAGGCAGCAGTCGGTGCCGGTTGGGGTGAAGGGTGGGGGAGACATGAACTTGAAGTGGTGGAAGGTCGTGGGACTGGCGGGAGTGGTCGGGGTCGCCGCGACCGGTGTCGTGATCGCGCGACGTGAGCGCCAGCGCAGATCCTTCACGCCCGAACAGGTGCGTGACCGGCTTCAGGCGCGCTACGCCGAGATCGGGAAGTAGCCTGCGCCGTGCTGGAGCTGCGACCGAACTGCGAGCGATGCGATCGTGACCTGCCCAACGGCGACCCGGACGCCCGGATCTGCACCTTCGAGTGCACGTGGTGCCGGGACTGTGTCGAGAACCACCTCGACAACGTGTGTCCCAACTGCGGCGGCAACCTGGTGCTCCGCCCGACCCGGCCGGAGGCGCTGCTCGCGACGTATCCGGCATCGACGGTGAGGGTTCGGCAGACCTAGAGCGGTTTCGCCAGCCTCTCGAAGAACAGGTCGTCGCGCCGAGGCAGGCCGAAGCGTTCGTCGCCGTACGGAAACGGCTCGGTCGCGCCGGTACGCCGATACCCGCGTCGCTCGTACCACGCGATCAGGTCTTCCCGCTGCGCGATCACGGTCATCTCCATGCGCGTCGCCTGCCATTCGCGCCGCACCACAGACTCGGCCTCGGTGAGCAACTCGCCGCCGACACCGCCACCCTGCAGAGTCGGCACCACCGCGAACATGCCGAAGTACGCCGTCGCCTGCGGCAACCGGCGCAGCTCGCAACAGCCGACGAGCGCCTCGGCCTCGAGCGCCTCGGCCTCGAATGCGAGGAGCACTCGCCGGTCGCTCGCCGCGATCGTCGCCGCGACCGTGTCGGCGTCGGTGCGTTGGCCGTCGAGCAGGTCGGCCTCGGTGGTCCAGCCGGCCCGGCTCGCCTCGCCGCGGTACGCCGACTCGACGAGGGCGACGATCGCCTCGACGTCGGCCGCGGTCGCCGTCCGGTAGCCGCGCGTCACCACGGCTGAAAACTAGCCGGAGCGGCCAGGCCGGGAACTCCTCGCCCCGTAACGAATCCGGACGTTCCGTCGCTGTCGGGAGTGACACGCCCTCCGCCCCAGAGGAGGGCCCACGAAGGGGATCGACGATGACCGGATCTCGGATGCGCCGAGTCGGAGCGGCGGCAGCTCTCGCGTTGACCGCGTCCGGCGGCCTCACTGTCGTCACGGCGGCCGGCCCAGCGGCTGCCGTGACTCCGGCGCCGGTTGCCTCGAACGGCTATGACCTCTCCATTGCGCTCGCGGCGAAGTCGATCCAGCCGGGCGACTCCGACGTCGTCAGCGGCGTCCTGTCCGAGGCGGGCGTCGTCCAGGCCGGTGACACGGTGATCCTGCGGGCGCGCCCGGCAGGTCGCTGGTCCGGGCATCGGGTGGCCTCGGCCGTCACAGCCAGCGACGGGAGCGTCCACTTCACCGTGCAGCCGAGCACCAGCACGCACTATCGCCTCGTGTTCCGGGTCCCGGATGCGACACCGGCACCGGTCGCCAGCCAGAGTGCCGCACCGTCGACCACCGTCGTTGCGCGCAGCGCGATCGCGACCGTTCACGTCGTGCGACCGAGCTCGTTGTCGATCCGAGCCAAGCAGCGCCGACGCGGCGACCGTGAGGTCGTCATGGGCCAGCTGCGTGGCGGCGGCAGGGCGCTCGCCCGACGCAAGGTGATGCTTCAGGGCCAGCCGGTCGGCGGCTCCGGGTGGACCACCCTGGCGGTCCGGCGCACGCGTCGCAACGGCGTCGTCGAGTTCCTCGCGCCGAAGGCGGCCGGTACGCAGGAGTACCAGCTCGGCTTTGCAGGCGGACCCAACTTCGCCGGCTCGACGAGCGGCGTCGTGACGGTCGACGGCTCCTGACCGGCTTCGGTCCCGTTCGGCCGGCGTGCCACATGAGCTTGCAGGGAAGGTCTCGTACATCGCAACGAGACCTTCAGCCGGCGCTCGTCGGCCTGACCCCCCAGCGGGGCAGGCCG
>DASZRO010000029.1 GCA_035550055.1 Mycobacteriales bacterium
GACACCACGAACTGCATCCACGTATCGGTCAACAAGCACACCAACCTGCAAGACCACGAACGGATCACGGTCACCTGGTCCGGTGCGCATCCGACCGCGGGCCGGGCCCTGAACCCCTACGGCGAGACCGGTCTGGAACAGGAGTACCCGGTCGTCCTCATGCAGTGCCGTGGAGTCGACCCGAAGGACGACCCGAAGGTCTCCGCCGATCAGGCGGTCAGCCCAGACACGTGCTGGACCAACACCTACTTCGAGCGCACGTCGTCGGCAGATCCGGGCCAGGGCGTGTGGCAGCAGGACGCCGCGGCATCCGCGTCGGACGGCGCTCACATCGCGGGCATCGACCCGTCGAAGATCCCTGACGAGTGCAACGTCAGCAGCACCTTCGACTACCACATCACGCCGTTCCTGGCAGCGAACGGGACGTCGTACCCCGGCTGCTCGTCGGAGTCGATGCCGCCCGAGGCCACGGTGAACTCGGTGACCATCCCGCAGGAGGCGTTCGCGTTCACCAGCCTCGACGGCAAGGGCAACTTCGACTTCGACCCGCGCACCAACCTGGACAACGCCTCGCTCGGCTGCTCCTCGGCGGTGGCGTGCACCCTCGAGGTGATCCCGATCGACGGCATCAGCTGCGCCGCCGGCAACAAGAGCCAGGAGTGCAACGCGACCGGTCAGCTGCCGGTCGGTCAGGTCAACCCGGGTTCCGCGCCGCAGGACGCCGTCGCGCCGGCGTTCTGGTGGTCGGCGTCGAACTGGGACCGCCGCATCCCGGTGCCGCTGACCTTTGCGCCGCCGCCCGGCGTGTGCTCGTCGTCGGCGGCCGGAAAGCCGGTGCCGTTCTACGGGTCGGAGCTGCTCAGCCAGGTGGCCCTGCAGTGGACCCCGGCGTACTGCGAGAACAAGTCGCGGTTCAACTGGCAGGACAACATCATGCCGGACCAGGCGGCCGACGCCCTGATGAACAGTGGGCAGGCGGCGGCGGCTGAAGTCTCGAGCCGGCAGGCGAGTGACGACGACGTCGCCTACGCGCCGACCGCCGTCACCGGGTGGGGGATCGGCTTCGACATCGACAAGCCCGGCAACGCCGGACAGCAGACCACGATCAACCTCGACGCGCGGCTGATCTTGAAGCTCCTCACCGAGTCCTACCCGGGCTCGGTCGACGTCCGGTCGTCTCACCCGGGCTTCTCGCACAACCCGCTCTCACTGAACCTCGATCCGGAGTTCATCAAGCTCAACCCCGGCCTCGACACTTCGCACTGGAGCGAGAACGCCGCCGCGCTCATGAACCTGTCGACCAGCTCGGGGGTCATGACGCAGCTGACGTCCTACATCGCGGCGGACCCCCAGGCGATGGCCTTCCTGCACGGCAAGCCTGACCCGTGGGGCATGACGGTCAACCCGTACTACAAGGACTTGAAGCTGCCGGTCAGCACCTGGCCGCTGCTCGACACCTGGGTCGACAAGACCACCAACAACCCGTGCCTGCAGGCGGCGCCCTCGGCGTACATGCCACTGGTCGCCAGCCCGGTCAGCAGCCTCCGGCTCATCGCGACGGCGCTGCTCTACAGCTGGCCGATGGTCACGACCGGCTGCACCGGAAACGGTACGACGACCTCGCCGTTCCAGCTGTCCCGGGCGGCGCCGGAGGGCATCGGCAACCGGTTCATGCTCGGCTTGGTGACGCTCGGCGACGCCCGGCGCTACGACCTCACACTGGCGAAGCTGCAGGCGTCGCCGGGTCACTTCGTCGCTCCCGACGACGCGGGTCTGTCCGCGGCGATCGACCTGATCAAGCCGGGTCCGAAGCTCAAGCCCTTCGAGCTCTCGGAGCAGGCCATCCGCAAGAGCAAGGCCGCCTATCCCGGGACGACGATCGTCTACACCGCCGCCAAGACCTCCGGGCTGGACAAGACGACCGCCCAAGAGGTGTCGCAGTTCATCACTGTCTCCTCGACCGAGGGTCAGGTCCCCGGCCGCGGCAACGGCCAGCTGCCCGACGGCTACCTGCCGATCACCAAGTCGGGCGCCACGAAGCGGCTGTTCGCGCAGGCGGCGCAGGTGGCGAAGGTCATCGCCGCGCAACACGCGTCGGCGGGTGCGACCGGCTCGTCAGGTACGACGGGGTCCGCGGTCCCCACCGGCGGCGCCGGTGTGCCACTGCCGGTGACCGGAGCCAGCGCGCCGACCTCGCAGCCGGCGCCGGAGATCGCCCCGAGCGGCGACTCGCCGGCGTACTCCGACCAGCCCGGCAGCATCACCGCCGCACTCACCTCGCCGGTGGGCGGCTCCTTGTTGCCGATCGTGCTGTTGCTCGGCGTCACCGCCGCCGTCGCAACCGGCGCAAGCCGGCTCTGGCTGCGCAGGCAGGCAGTGCGATGAGCCTGGCCACGCTGACCCGCCGGGTCGGGCTCGGCACGCCCGCCCCGGACGCCGACCGCCCGGTGACGGCGGCGAGCTCGGACGAGGCTGCGACGACCCGCCACGAGGCGGTCCCGGACGCCCGAAGTGAGCGGCTGTTGGTCGTGTCGTCGGCCTGCGCGGTGCTCGCGCTGGTGTGCGGCTGGATGCTGCTCCAGCTGCTCGTCCTCGGCGGTCTCGCGCACACCCGCAGCCAGCACCTCCTCTACTCGAGGTTCCGCTCCGAGCTGGCACAAGCGACCGCGCCGACCGGCGAGCTCGACTACAACGGCAAGCCGGTGAAGGAGGGCGCTCCGGTCGCCCTGCTGACCATTCCGGCCATCGGGTTGCACGAGGTCGTCGTCGACGGGACCACTTCCGGTGACCTCGCGGCGGGACCCGGCCACCTGCGCGACACCCCGCTTCCGGGCCAGGCGGGCTGGTCGTGGGTGTTCGGGCGCGGCAGCATCGACGGCGCGCCGTTCCGCAAGATCGCCGATCTGGCGAAGGGTAACCCGGTCACCGTCCTGACCGGCCAGGGCAAGGTCACCTACACCGTCCTCGACGTACGCCGCGCCGGGGATCGAGGACCGTCGGCGCCGGTCGCGTCGACCAGCGGGCTGATGACGCTGGCGACGGCGGACAGCCACGGCTTCCTGTCCGGCCTGCGCGCCTCGTCGGCCGTCTATGTCGACATGAGCACCGACAAGGCGCTTCCTGACGGGCCGGTCGCGGGAGCCGTCCCGGCCGCCGAGCAGCTGATGGCACGCGACTCGAGCTCGCTGCCGATGCTGACGCTGCTGCTCGCGGTGCTGACCGGCGTCGTCCTCGCGATCAGCGTCGCGCGCCGCCACTTCCGGACCGCGCTCGTGTGGCTGGTCTCGGCCCCCGCCGTGATCGCCCTCGCATGGGCGGTGACCGACCAGGTCACCCGCCTCCTACCGAACTTGATGTGAACCCACATCGAGCACAGAAGAGAAGAATCAGGGAGCAACTGATGTCCGTTCGCAAGAACAGCGTCAAGCTGGGCGTGGCCGCCGCGGCCGCGTTCGGCTTGGCCCTAACCGCGGCGGCGCCGGCAGGCGCGGTCGATGGGGGTCCGTCGACCTCGCCGAAACTCGGCACCGACATCATCGGCGCCGGCTCCGACACCACCCAGTACATCCTGGACAAGCTGGCGACCGACTACGACGCGGCGCACACCAGCGGCCCGCAGCTGGTCAACTACGACGCGTGCGTCGGCGCGACCGGCACCACCGCGACCGGACTCGGCTCCAACCCGGACGGCTCGGGTTTCCCGTGCGGTGCTGACAACACCGGCACCAAGGTCGGCGTGGCGCGTCCCGCAACCGTCATCGACCCGAAGGCGCCCGCCGCAGCGGTCATGCCGAACAGCTCCGGGTCGGGTCGTACGTTGCTGCGTACGCCCACGGACCCGCTGTTCAACGACGTCGCCTTCGCGCGCTCGTCGGGTCCGCTGAACACCACCGACCTCGCCGCCGGCGAGATCGGCCTGCCGTTCGCGGTCGACAAGATCGTCACGGCGACCAACCCGAGCGGTCCGGCGCCGGCGGCGCTGACCGGCCTGCAGGTGCTGCGCATCTACAACGGCACCTACACCAACTGGGACCAGGTCGGCGGCAAGGACGCCGAGATCCACCCGTACCTTCCCAAGGCCGGTTCGGGCACGCTGAACGCCTCCGAGGCGTTCCTCGCGCAGCTCGACGGCGTGACCGAGGCGCCGGGCACCGACAACGACCCGAGCTCGCACAGCGCGGCGTACCAGACCTGGCAGGGCCCGGGCGTCACGATCACCGACTCGAACTGGAACACCGGCAAGGCCAACGTCGAGGAGCACGACCCGTCGATCATCGCGGCCGACCCGGACGCGATCGAGATGTTCTCCTACGCCCGTGCCGAGCTGGCCAACACCAAGTCGCAGATCCTGCGGATCGAGGGCGGCTGGTCCGAGGACCGCGAGCTGTACGACGTCGTGCGCGGCAAGGCCATCGCCGGCGCCACGACCACGCCGTTCCTCTACGGCAGCGACAACAACGTGCTCGAGGGCATCTTCTCGAACACCGGCTGGATCTGCACCAACTCGACGGCGCAGGCGGACATCGCGGCGCTCAACGAGTGGCCGCTGAGCTCCAAGCTGTGCGGGGTGGCGAACAACAACACCGTCGACACCATCAACCCGTTCGCCAGCAACGGCGTGGGTGAGGGCGCGTCGACGACGACCACCGCGCTCTACAGCAGTGGCACGATCCACGTGACCGTGGCCGCGTCGGACGGCAGCGTCCCGACCGGCTCGGTGCAGGTCGTCATCGCGCCGCCGGCGGTTGCCGGCGGTACTCCGGCGGCTGCGTCGTACAGCACGACCGCGACGCTGACCAACGGTGCCGCGACGGTGACGGTGCCGTCGACCGTCTCGGGTAGCCAGGTCGTGGACGTGGCCTTCCTACCGACCAACTTCGGTGCGTTGAGCTCCGCGGGTGGTCACGCGGCGGACGGCTCGTCATACGCCGAGTTCACGCAGACCTTCGTCGCCGGTCCGACCGGCCCGTCGAAGTTCAGCAACCTTGCCAAGCCGGTGCTGTCCGGCAAGCACAAGGTGGGCTCGGTGGAGACCAGCTCTCACGGCCGCTGGGCGCCGGGGGCGACGACGTACTCCTACCAGTGGTTCAAGGGTCGGGTGAAGATCGCCGGCGCGACGAAGCCGACCTTGAAGCTGACCAAGGCCCTCAAGGGCAAGACGATTCACTGCACGGTGACGGCGCACAAGTCCGGGTACGCCAACGCCTCGTCGTCTTCCGCGAGCGTCAAGGTCACCGGGTAGCGATACCGCGTGTCCGCGTGACAACGAGGGGCCGGGGCGATCAGCCACGGCCCCTCGCGTTCGAAGTAGCACACAACGTCGCGGTAGTCGTGGCGGTATGCGCTGCGGTGTCCGGTTCGGGAGGCGCGTTGTGTGCTACTTCGAACAAGCGGCGGGGGTCAGGCGAAGCGGTAGCTCACCGGCAGGTGCTTCACGCCGGAGACGAAGTTGGACTGCGTCCACTCGGCCTCGCCGGACTGCTCGATGTGGTCGACCTGCTCCGCGAGCTTGCGCAGCATGGTGCGCACCTCCCGACGCGCGAACTGCGATCCCAAGCAGTAGTGCGTGCCGCCTCCGAAGGCGAGCAGCCGATCCGCGTTGGTCCGGCGTACGTCGAACACGTCCGGGTCGTCGAAGACGAGCTCGTCGCGGTTGATGCTCGGGTAGGACAACAGCACCCGCTCCCCTTGCGCGACCGCTACGCCCGCCACCTCCGTGTCACGAGTGGCGTACCGCATGAAATGGCGCACCGGCGCGGTGTAGCGGACCGCCTCCTCGGCGGCATTCGCCGCGGCATCCTCGTCACCGCGCAACGACCAGAGCTGGTCGAGGTCGTGCAGCAACGCCTCGACGCTGCCGGCGAGCGCGTACGACGTGGTGTCGTGCCCGGCGGTGGCGATGATCATGTAGTACCAGAGCCGTTCGGCGTCACCCATCGGGCAGCCACCCGGCTCACCGAGCGCGATGACCGTGGCGAGATCGTCGGTCGGCCTGGCACGCCGGTCGTTGGTGATCTCGTCGAAGTACGCGATGAACTTCATCACGGAGTTCAGCAGCACCTCGCCAGGGTCGGCTCCACTGCCCATGAACTCCGGGTCGGCGGCACCGAACATGCCTTGCGTCAGCTCGAGCATCAGCGCTTCGTCGGTCTCCGGTACGCCGAAGATCTCCATGATCACGCGCAAAGTGAACGGTTGAGCGATGTCCTTGGCGAAGTCGCACGCACCGCCGAGCGCACGCATCTTCTCGATGTAGGTGTCGGCCAGATGCTCGATCCGCGGCTGGCGCTTCTTCACCGATCCCGGCTTGAACCAGTCGTTGGCCACTTGCCGGTGGTCGCGGTGGTCGACGCCGTCGAGGTGGACCAGCGTGCGTGGCTCCGGCAGGCCCGATTCGATCAGTCGCTGCTTGTCCTCCTCGAGCTGCAGGACGGAGTACGTCGTGTTGTGCCACAGCTCGCTGTCGCGCTCGATGGCGGACGCCTCCGCGTAGCGGAGTACGGCGAGGAACGGCAGCATCCCGGGCACCTCGACCGGGACGACCGGCGCGGATCGGCGTACCTCGCCCATCAGCGTGTGCCAGCGCGTCATGTCCGCCCACGACTGCGGCAGGGCCAGGAGCTCACCCGCGACCTCCGCGCGCTGTGTCGCATCCACGGCCGGCTCCTTCGATCGACTCCACAGGCATCAAACCTCACCTCGCCTGACGGGGACAGGCCGAGGCCGTATCGCGACTGCGCCGGGTTCGTTGGACGGACGGGCGACGAAGAACAACCCGAATGCACTAGCGATGACCGGTAAATGCGCCGTGTGGTCCCTTGAGACCGCGGCGCATTCGCCGTTAACGTGCATTTCAACCACGACGTGACTAGCCGGCACCCCCTGGCCGAGCGGCGTTGCGGTGCCGCCGAAAGGTAGGTCCTGGACAACTTGACGGCGATTCCCCACCGCCATCTTGTTCGACCCCGCGCGCTGCTGGCGCTGGCACTGTGTGTCGCGTCGCTGGCCGGCGGAGTGGTCGCGACATCGCCTGCGGCCGCCGAGACCGTCAAGCAGCAGATCGCGGACGCACAGCAGCAGCTGCGATCGCTCGACAGTCAGGCGGAGGCCGCCAGCGAGGCCTACGATGCCGCGCGCATCAAGCTCGCCGCTGCGCACACTGCCGCGGCCAGCGCAGCCAAGGCGGTGACCTCGGCGCAGCAGCGACTCGCTGCGCTGCAGTCGTCGGTGACCGCCTTCGCCGTCGCGGCGTACCGCGGTGGTGGTACGAACTCCGTGCTCGGCCTGGTCAGCGACGGCTCCACCGGACGCTACATCGACCAGCTGTCGTCCATGCAGGCGATCTCGGTCAGCGAGGCGCGGACGCTGTCCGACGTCGAGGCAGCCCAGCGCGTCGAGTCGGCCGCGCAGGCGACTGCGCAGGCGGCGTTGGCGAAGCAGCAGGCCGCGACCGACCTCATCGACGCGTCTCGCCAGAAGATCCAGGCCGCGGCCGCCAAGGAGCAGCAGATCCTGTCGGGGCTCGAGGCGAAGGAAGCCGCCATCATCAAGGCGGCGAAGGCCCGCGCCGCAAAGCTCGCCGCGGAGCGGGAGCAGGCTCGGCTGGAGGCGGAGAGCCAGGCGACGCAGCAGGGCGTCGAGGCGATCGACGACCCGGTCTCGCCGACGCCGCCGCCGGTGATCTCCGGGTCGGGCGGTGCGGCGGTCGCCGTGCAGTGGGCGTACGCCGAGATCGGCAAGCCGTACGTGTGGGCCGCAGCCGGGCCGGACTCCTTCGACTGCTCGGGGCTGACGCAGTACGTCTGGGGCAAGGCGGGCGTCTACCTCGGCCACTACACCGGTGACCAGTGGAACGAAGGGGTCCACGTGTCGCAGGACCAGCTCGAACCCGGCGATCTGGTCTTCTTCGCCTACAACACCTCAGACCCGTCGACGATCCACCACGTCGGCATCTACGTCGGCAACGGCAACATGATCGACGCTCCCTACACCGGCGTCGACGTACGGGTCGATCCGGCGTTCCGCTCCGACTACATCGGTGCGGTACGCCCGTAGCTGGCCCGATTTGCCCGCGGCGTACCTGAACGCCGTACCCGAATCCGCTCAGCCTTCTCCCGTACCCTTGATCGTCATGCAAACGCACCGGGTGGCCCGCGTCGTCGCGATCGCGGCGACGCTGACGACGTCACTTGCGGCGTGCCACTCGACGAAGAACGAGCCCGGTCCCACCGTCACGACGACGACGGTCAAGCACCACACGAAGGTGGTGGTGATCCACACCTTCAAGACGCTGCGGACCGGCCAGGTGGCGCAGATCGGCGCCGCGGGCAGCGACGCGGCCGAGCTCATCAAGATCGGCAAGCCCAGCGTCTCGACCCACCGGCTGTCGTCGTACGCCGACGATCCCGAGCACGGCTACTTCGTGACCTTCCCGATCAAGATCTACAACGATGGCAAGAACCCGTTGGTGGTCAACCGGCTCGACTTCTGGGTGAAGGTGCCGGGCGAGGGAGACCTCAACAACAACGACGGCGCGGCGCCGTTCTCGGGTGCCCATCGCCAGCTCGACACGACGGAGCTGGAGAGCGGCCAGGGGGTCAGCAACATCATGACTTTCGACGTGTCCAGCACCCACGGCACGTTCCTCTACGGACCGGGCGGCAAGCACGCCGAGCTCGGCTGGAAGTACTAGGCGCTCGCTTGGAGGAGTCAGTCGCGGTGGAGGTCGTCGAACGCCTGCGCGCCCACCGCATCTTCGCCAGCGTCAACCGTCGCGTCGGCGTCTACAACGTCGGGCTGCGCGTGGTGCTCCCTGACGGCCGCGAGGCGATCTGGGACAACGACGAGACGCCCGGGCTCGAGGCCATGGTGCTGCGCGACGGCGTACTCGTCGGCTTCGTACCGCAGATCCCCGACACCGAGAACCTCGACGCGGAGGCGATCACCGCGATCATCGCGGCGACCGACTACGACGCGCCGCTCCCGCCGTCACCGCCCGCCAACCCGACCAGGGCCAGGACCTCACGGTTGCCGGCGCCCGTACCGAAGGCCCGCTGGCTGCGCCGCCTCCGCACGAAGTAGCACACAACCCGCTGCAAAATGCCGCGATTGCCCTGCGGTGTCCGGTTTGCCGCGGTGGTTGTGTGCTACTTCGAACCGGCGGTGGCGGGTTTGGCGGGTTTGGTGGGGGTGGGGGCAGGCGGGCTCGCGAAGAGGCGGTCGGCGCTCCACCGGGTGAAGCCGAGGCGTTCGTAGAGGGCGATCGCGGCGGAGTTGTCGGCTTCCACGTAGAGCACGACGGTACGCAGGCCCTGGTCGCGGAGATGTCGCAGGCCGTGCAGCAGCAGCGCCTCGCCGAGCCGCTTGCCCTGCATGCCGGGCGCGACCCCGATCACGTAGACCTCGCCGTACGGCTTCGATCCCGCGTGCACCTTCGTCCAGTGGAAGCCCGCGAGCGACCCATCGAGCTCAGCCAGGAAGAACCCGGCGGGGTCGAACCACGGCTCCTGCTCGCGTCCTTCGATGTCGGCCAGCGTCCAGTCCGCCTGCTCCGGGTGGCCGACGAACGCCGCGTTGTTGACCGCCAACCAGGCCGCCTCGTCCGTGCCGACGACGAAGGTGCGCACGCTCACCCCCGGCGCCCAGACCGGCGCGGGCAGCGGATCGTCGAGCGACCGGTGCAGCTTCAGCAGCGTTCGCTCGAGTGTGAAACCGAGTGAGGGCAGTACGTCGTTGAGCGGCGCGGCCTCGCCCTTGGTCCAGATCCGTACGCCGGGACCAGCGGTGTCGACCACGACCGAGAGCAGGCCCCGAGGGTCGACTCCAGGCGCCACCACGAGCTCGGCGGCCGGATGCTCGCCGGAACGGTCGATGTGCGCGTACCCGACCAGCTGACCCGCGCGGTGCTGGGTCAGATGGGTGCCCGGCTCCCGGCGACGCAGCGAGGCCACGACCGGATCGGACAGCGGGCTGAAGCCGTCGGCGGCCATGACCGTGTCGCGCAGCCGCAGGACCGCGTCGGCTTCCTCGGCGGACAGCGACTCCACGGCGCCGAGGCTAGTGAGTGACCGCGGCCACTCAGAGGTCGGCGTACGCCTCGTCGACCGCGGCGGCCAGCCCGTCGAGCGCATCGCGGCCGGCCGGCGGCTGGGCCACGAACTTGTAGCCGACGTTGCGGACCGTGCCGATCAGCGCCTCGTGCTCGGGACCGAGCTTGGCGCGAAGCCGGCGGACATGGACGTCGACCGTGCGCGTGCCGCCGAAGTAGTCGTAACCCCAGACCTCCTGGAGCAGCTGCGCCCGGCTGAACACCCGCCCGGGATGCTGCGCCAGGAACTTCAGCAGCTCGAACTCCTTGAAGGTCAGGTCGAGCGGTCGGCCGCCGAGCTTCGCCTGATAGGTCGCTTCGTCGATGGAGAGGTCGCCGGAGCGGATCTCCTCGCCGCCGGCGGCGTCACGCGAGCTGGCCGCCTTGCCGAGCGCGAGCCGCACTCGCGCCTCGACCTCGCCGGGTCCGGCGGTGTCGAGTACGACGTCGTCGAGTCCCCAGTCAGCGGTGACCGCCACGAGGCCACCCTCGGTCACGACGGCGAGCACGGGCGAGGACGTGCCCGTGGCCTGGAGCAGCCGGCAGGTCTGCCGGGCAGCGGCCATCTCACGGCGGGCGTCGACGACGATCAGGTCGTTGGGCGGCGCGTCGAGCAGCGGAGCCGCGTCGAGTGGCATCACGCGAACCGCGTGACCGAGCAACCCGAGGCTGGGCAGCACCTGCGCGGATCCGGCCGAGGCGTTGGGCGTCAGGAGCAGCAAGCTCGCCATCGTGACGTTCCCTCCAAACGAAAACGGGCCCGGCGTGCCGCACCCGGGGTCTTTTCCAGGACTCCGATTGGGAAGGCGGCGCTGCCCGAACCCGACTGGTGAAGGATAGCGGAGTGAGCCAGCCCCCGCCCGCGCCGGGCCGTCGGGTGACGACCGACACGCTGACGACGACGGACGGCGAGCGGCTGGTCGCCGTACACCTCGAAGGCCCCGATCCGGCCAGACCGATCGCGGTCGTGGTGGCGCACGGGTTCACCCAGTCGACGGCACACGCCGGCCCGCGCTCGGTGATGACCGCGCTGTCGGCACACGTCGGCGTCATCGGGATCGATTTGCGCGGCCACGGCGGGTCGAGCGGCTGGTCGACGGTCGGCCGCGACGAGATCCACGACGTCGAGGCCGCCGTCCGCTACGCGCGCCGGCTCGGGTACGCCGACGTCGTCACCTGCGGCTGGTCGATGGGCGGCAGCATCGTGCTTCGTCACGCCGCACTTCTCGGCGACGTGGCGGCGGTGGTGACGGTGTCGGCGGTGTCGCGCTGGTTCTACCGGGACACCAAACCGATGCGCCGGATCCATTGGGCGATCGAGTCGCGGCTCGGCCGGCTGATCCTGCGGCGCGGGCTCAACACGCGCATCACGCCGGACGGCTGGGATCTCGACGCACTGCCGGAGGCGCCGGTCGAGGTCATCGGCCGGATCGCGCCGATCCCGGTGTTGATCGTGCACGGCGACGAGGACCACTACTTTCCCGTGGAGCATCCTGAGGCGCTCTACGACGCGGCGAACGAGCCCAAAGAGCTGTGGATCGAGCGAGGGTTCAGCCACGCCGAGAACGGGGCGAGCCCGCAGCTGCTCGACCGGATCGGCCGGCACCTGACCGTCCTGGTCAGTCGTGGTCCGGGCCGGTAGACAGTCCCAATGCTCCGCAAGCTGCTGATCGCGTTCGTGGCGCTGGTCGTCGTACTGGTCATCGCGGCCGACCGGGTCGGTGCTCACGTCGCCGCGCACGTGCTGGCGGGCAAGCTGGAGACCGACGAGCATTTGCCGAGCCGTCCATCGGTCACGATCAGCGGCATCCCGTTCCTGACGCAGGCCGTTCACGGGCACTACAGCGACGTCAAGGTGACCAGCCACGACTACGTCACCAAGGACCACGTTCAGCTCGACACGATGACCGTGCACCTGATGGGCGTGCACATACCGCTGTCCGATGTCATCGACGGGTCGGTGAAGACGGTCCCCGTCGATCGGGTCAGCGGGACGGTGTCGGTGTCGTTCGTGGACCTCGAGGCCTACCTCGCGTCGCACGGCATCACGCTGAAGCTTGCTGCCGCGCCGAACGGCGCCGTCGACCTGACCGGCACGGCGAGCAGGATCAGCGGCCTGCCGAGGGTGCTGACCGGAACCGCCACGATCTCGGTCGCCAATACCGTGCTGACCCTGTCGGTCGGGCTGGGTCAGGGCGGTGCCAAGGTGGTCAAGATCCCGATCCCGCTGGGCGGCCTGCCGTTTCGCATCACCGTGACGTCGGTGACGGTCTCGGACGACGGGATCGTCGGCACCGGCACGGCGCAGCACGTGGTGCTGGGCAGCTGAGCCGCAAAGCCGTGCGGCTCGCATAAGGTCGCCGCGTGGACGTCGCCGACTATCTGCTCGGCAGCGCTGCCCTCACGCTCGGCCTGGTGCCGTGGGTCATCGCCTCACAACGACTTGCCAGGCGCCTGCTGCCCGACCGCGAGGGCGCGGTCGCCGCACTCGCCGCCTCCATCATCGGGATCAGCGGCGTCGTCGTCGTTGCTGAGCTGGTCGGAGTGGTCGACGGGTTGCGGCGGTGGCCGTTCGCGGTCGTGAGCGCCGCCGTGGCGGCCGGGGTGGCGTACGTCGGCCGCGGGCCCGATCCCTCACGTGCCCTGCGGCTGCGGCTGCCGCGCTCGCACGCGGCACGGTTGATGCTGGCCTGCGTCGGGGTGTGCGTGATCGCGACCTCCGCGTCGCTGCTCGGCCGCGACGCCGCCGTCGTCGGCACCGGCCCGCTCGACCTCGACAGCCTGCACTACCACCTCAGCCAGGCCGCGCAGATGGTCCAGGTCCACAACATCGACCACCTGCACCACACCGCGTCGTCGGACGGCACCGTCTACTACCCGTACGACGCGGAGCTGCTCGACGCGGTCGGCATGCTCGGGCCGCGCCCGGACATCGCGATCTTCGGGCTGAACCTGCTGTTCGGCTGGCTCGCTCTGCTCGCGTGCTGGGTGATCGGAGCGAGGTGGTCGCGCGGCGCTCCCGCGCTCGCCGCCGGGGCGGCGGTGCTGGCGCTGCCCATCGTCTCCCGGGCGAGCTCAGGCCCGGGCCTCAACGACATCCCGGCCATGGCGTTCGTGCTCAGCGCCGTCGCGCTCGTCGCCGGCGTCGGCCTGCCCCGCGGATCGCGTGACCGCCGGGCGTGGGGGGCCGAGCTCGCCGTGGCCGGCGCGGCGCTCGGGCTGGCCGCCGGCACCAAGCTGAACGCGCTGCCCGTGGTGATCCTGGTTGCCGTCGTGGTGGTCGTGCTTGCCACGTCGGACCGCCGGGTGGCCGTCCTCGCGCTGGTTGCTCCGTCGGTGCTGACCGGGGGTTTCTGGTACGTCCGCGACTGGATCGCGGTCGGTTCGCCGGTGCCGGACCTGAACCTGACCGTCGCGGGACACGGCTTCCACGTCGTGCCGTACCCGGAGGTGAAGCCGTACGCCTACACGGTCGCGCACTACCTCGACAACGGCACCGTCATCCGCAACTGGTTCGAGCCCGGCCTGCGCGCAGTGTGGACCGGACAGTGGCGCGTCGTCGGCGTCCTGATCGTCCTCGGCGTCGTGGTCTCGCTGTTCGACCGGTCGTGGCTGCGCCGCCTGCTCGCGATCGTCGTGGCGATCGGCTTCGTCGCCTATGCGGTGACGCCGACCACGGCGATCGGCGATCCCAACGCCCCCGTCTTGTTCGCCACGAACACCCGCTACGCGCTGCCGTCGATCGTGCTCGCCATCGTGCTGCTCGCGTCCTCGCCTCGGCTACGCCGGCTCGCGCCGGTGCTGACCCTCGGCTTCACCGTGCTGACCGTCGTGCTGATCGACCAGCAGAAGCTGCCGCAGCAGATCGACTACGCCGTCGGGATCGCGATCGCGATCGTGCTCGTCCTGCTGTTGCTCGGCGCCTGCGACCTGCGCCAGCACAGCCGCGCGGCGCTGCCGGCGGTGATGGCGTCGGCGATTGCGGTGGTGGCGGTCGTGGGTGGGGTCGCGGCGGTGCAGCGGCACTACGTGCAGGACCGGTACGCCGCGAACACGCCGGAGGACAAGCTGTTCCGGCTGGTCGGCGGGTTCCGCGACGTACGAATCGGGGTCGCCGGCCACGGCCTGGAGTACCCGCTCTACGGTCGCGACTTCACCAACGTCGTGAACTACATCGGGGTGAGCGCGCCGAGCCACGCCTTCGACGGGCCGACGTCCTGCCAGGAGCTGCTACGCGTGCTCGCCGAGCAGCACGACGACTACGCCGTGGTGGAGCCGCTGCCGGTCGAGCACACCGACCGCATCGACCGTTGGCTGTCGGGGATTCCCGGGGTGAGCGAGATCTTCCCCGGCTACATCGGCCACGTCTATCGGCTGCCCGCCACCATCCCGGCAGACGGGTGTCTCGCCTCCGAGTAGCGGCCGGTCAGGACTCGACCGCGACGCCGGCGCCGATCTCGGCCATGACCTCGTCCCCCGCGCCGGCGATGCCGGCCTCGACGGACTCCGCGGTGCCCTGAATGCGGCCCTCGACCGTGTCCGATCCGCGCAACCCGGAGCAGATGGCGCCGACGAAGCTCACCCCGGCGGCCATGAGCATGGCCAGGTGCAGGCCGTGTCCGAACGGTCCGGTGATCAGCGACGGGAAGAAGCTGCGCCCGGTCAGGTAGTGGTAGTGCGCGGCGGTGACGTGGGCGTGAGCGGCGGAGCCGATCAGCTGCTGGATCGGGTTGTAGCCGAGGAACGCCGCGAACAGGATGCCGATCGGTGGCAGGTGGGCGATGGTGTGCGCCTGTCCCGCCGGCATCCCCTGGCCGACCAGACCGCTCTCCAGCGCATGGGGCAGGCGCGACGCGAGCCCGAGCGTGATCACCGTGAAGAACACGCCGATCGAGAGCACCTGCGCGCTGTTCTGGAACGTGTTGAGCATCCCGGCCCCGGCGCCCCGCTGCGACGCGGGCACGGAGTTCATGACGCTGGCGATGTTCGGCGCGAAGAACAGCCCGAGGGACAGCCCCATCACGAGCAGCAGCAGCGCGAACCACACGTAGCTGAAGTTCATCGGCATCAGGTCGAAGAACAGGAAGCACACGCCGGACAGCGCCATGCCCGCGGTGGCGAACGGCTTCGCGCCGAACCGGTCGGTCAACCGCCCGGACACCGGTCCGGAGATCAGGAAGCCGACCGTGAGCGGGACCATGTAGATGCCCGCCCACAGCGGCGTGCGCTCGAAGGAGTAGCCGTGCTGGGGCAGCCAGATCCCCTGTAGCCAGATGATCAGCGTGAACATCAACCCGCCGCGCGACAGACCCGCGAGCAGACCGGTGACGTTGCCCATCGTGAACGTCCGGCTCCGGAACAGGTGCAGCCGGAACATCGGGTCCTTGACGTGGTTCTCCACGACGATGAACACGGCAAGGATCGCCAGACCGCCGAACGCGCACGCCAGCACGAACGGCTTGGTCCAGCCCATGGTGTGACCGCCGTACGGCTCGAGGCCGTACACGATCGACAGCAGCACGCCCACGAGTCCGGCCGCGAACAGGATGTTGCCGACCCAGTCGATCTTGGCCGGGGTGCGCACCCCGTTGTCACGCAGCTTCAGGTAGGACCAGACGGTCCCGAACAGCCCCAGGGGCACCGAGATGATGAACACCAGGCGCCAGGTGACCGGCGCCAGCAGACCGCCGAGCACGAGGCCGATGAACGAGCCGCTGATCGCGGCGACACCGTTGATCGACAGCGCGAGCCCGCGCTCCTTCTCGGCGAACGCGTCGGTGACGATCGCCGAGGAGTTCGCGAGGATGCACGCGCCGCCGACGCCCTGACCGAGTCGCATCAGCACGATCCACAGCGCCGCGTGCGTGCCCGTCATCCAGGTGACCGACAGCAGGATCGAGAACGCGGTGAAGATCGCGAAGCCGAGGTTGAACATCTTGACGCGCCCGTAGATGTCGCCGACGCGACCGAGGCTCACCACCAGCACGCTCGTGACCAGCAGGAACCCCATCAGGATCCACAGGAAGTACGGCGTGTTGCCGGGGGCGAGCGGGTTGAGCTTGATGCCGCGGAAGATGTCGGGCAGGGCGATCATCAGGATCGAACTGTTGATCGTCGCCATGAGGATGCCGAGCGTCGTGTTCGACAGCGCGATCCACTTGTACGGGATGCGTCCGGTGGCGGGTGCAGCGGTGCTGGACAACAGGAGTCCTCGGAGTCGGGCTGATATTTAGCCTACGAAACTATTATTGCACAGTAGCCTGACGGCCGTGGCAGCCATGAGCACCCCGCGGGTTCGTCCCGCGCTGTGGAGCCGGCGCACGGTTGACCTGTGCCGGGTCGCCGCCTGCCTCTGTCTGGCCTGACGAATCCGGCCACTTCGTCACCCGCGGTACGCGGGGCGACCCCTCTTTCGTGCACGTTTCCCCTTTCAACCTTTCAAAGGAGTGTTGGCTACATGGCTCGCAACGACGTACTCGTCGACGCGGACTGGGTCGAGGCGCACCTCGACGACCCCAAGGTCGTCCTGGTCGAGGTCGACGAGGACACCGCGGCGTACGACAAGAACCACATCCGCAACGCAGTGCGGATCGACTGGAAGCGCGACCTGCAGGACCCGGTCCGTCGCGACTTCGTCAGCAAGGAGCAGTTCGAGGCGCTGCTGTCGGAGCGCGGCATCGCCAACGACGACACGGTCGTCCTGTACGGCGGGAACAACAACTGGTTCGCGTCGTACGCGTACTGGTACTTCAAGCTCTACGGCCACTCCGACGTCAAGCTGATGGACGGCGGCCGCAAGAAGTGGGAGCTCGACAGCCGTGAGCTGGTCGCCGAGCAGCCGAACCGCCCGGCCACGTCGTACCGCGCCTCGGAGCCGAACAACGACATCCGCGCCTTCCGCGACGAGGTCGTCGCCGCGATCGGGGTCAAGAACCTCGTCGACGTCCGCTCGCCCGACGAGTTCTCCGGGAAGCTCCTCGCGCCGGCGCACCTGCCGCAGGAGCAGTCGCAGCGCGCGGGCCACGTGGCCAGCGCGGTCAACATCCCGTGGAGCAAGGCGGCCAACGAGGACGGCACGTTCCGCTCCGACGACGAGCTGACTGAGCTCTACAAGAGCGAAGGGGTCGACTTCGGCAAGGAGACCATCGCCTACTGCCGGATCGGTGAGCGCAGCGCGCACACCTGGTTCGTGCTGCACGAGCTGCTCGACCAGAGCGGCGTGAAGAACTACGACGGCTCGTGGACCGAGTACGGGTCGCTCGTCGGTGTGCCGATCGAGAAGGACGTCTGAGACATGTGTGGAGCACCTGACCAGGCGACGATCAGTCGCGAAGGAATCCCGAGCGGCGAGACCGTGATCCAGGGTATCGTCTACCAGGGCGACGCGCCGGTCTCCGGCGGCTACGTCCGGCTGCTCGAGGCGGGCGGCGAGTTCACCGCTGAGGTGATCACGTCGGCGACCGGCCAGTTCCGCTTCTTCGTCAAGCCGGGGACGTGGAACGTGCGCGTCATCCCCGGCGGCGGCCACGAGGGCGGCGACGCCAAGGTGGACGTGTCCGAGGGCGAGATCAGCGAGGTGCGGATCTCGGTCTGAGGACCGTGGCTTCTCGGCGTTGGCCGCTCATCCGGTTTGCCGGACGGGCGGCCTTCGTCGTTGGTCGGTAACAATGTGCGGGTGTCCGACGACCGGGTGGCGCCCGCGGCCAGCCCGGTGGCGACGCTCGTCGCCGAAGGTCACGCCGGGGGACAGCGTCCGTCGCTGAAGGAATCGCTGGTGCGCTTCCTCGTCACCGGCGTGTGCAGCCTCGGGGCGGACTTCGCGTTCCTGTACGGCCTGCACTCCGGCGCCGGCACGTCCCTCACTCTGGCCACGGTCGTCGGGTCCCTGGCCGCGGTGATCGTCAACTACACGCTCAACCGCAACTGGACGTTCCAGGCGACCGCGTCGCACGGCTCCGTGGTCGGGCCGTACTTGCTGATGGTCGCCGTCAACGTGGGATCCACGCTGCTGATCGTGCGTGGGCTGACCCACCTCGGGCTCTACTACCTCGTCAGCAAGCTGGTGGCGGTGGCCGTCAACGCCGTACTCAACTTCGTGAGCGCCCGCTACTGGGTGTTCAAGTACTAGCGAGCGAATGCCCGTCCGCTCGGTCAGCGGGGTTGCATGCGGATGCCGGCGTCCAGCCGTACTGACTCCGCGTTGAAGTAGCTGTTGCGCAGCATCTCCAGCGCCAGCGTCGCGTACTCCTCGGCCTGGCCGAGCCGCTTCGGGAACAGCACCTGCTTGCCGAGGTTCGCCTTGAACTCCTCGGCCCCCGGACCCTCGCCGTAGATCGGGGTGTCGATCAGGCCGGGCAGGATCGTGTTGACCCGTACGCCGATCGCCGACAGGTCGCGTGCCACCGGCAGCGTCATGCCGACGATGCCGCCCTTGGACGACGAGTACGCCGCCTGGCCGATCTGCCCGTCCTCGGCCGCGACGGACGCGGTGAGCACGATCGCGCCGCGACCGCCGTCGGCGTCGGGCGCGTTGCGGCTCATCGCGGTGGCCGCGATCCGGACGCAGTCGAAGCTGCCGGTCAGGTTGATCGCGATCACGAGCTTGTACATGTCGAGGTTGAACGCCGAGGCGTACTCGCCGTCCTTGCCCACGGTGCGCTGTGCCGACCCGATCCCCGCGCAGCACACCAGAGAGCGCAACGGCGCCATGCCGACCGCGGTGTCGACCGCTTCGATGATCTGGTCGGTGTTGGTCACGTCGGTGTGGACGAACACGCCGCCGATCTCCTTGGCGAGCGTCTCGCCCTTGTCGTCCTGGACGTCCGCGACCACGACGCCCACCCCCTGCTGAGCGAGCAGGCGAGACGTCGCGGCGCCGAGCCCGGAGGCGCCACCGGTGACAACGGCCGAGGTCTGGTTCAGATCCATGCCGGGAAACCTATCGGGCGTCCGTTTCAGGTCGCCGCACTAGCCTGCTCGTCGTGCCAGGCAGCGTTCGCGAGCAGTGGCAGGAGCGAGCCGGCACCATCGCCATCGCCATCGTGGTGACCGTGCTGATCGCCGTCGGTGCGCTGATCGCGAGTCGTGGCGGGTCGAGCCCGTCAAGCGCTGTTCCCACGACGACCAGCCCGCCGCAAGCCCTGCCGGTCGGCGCCTCGCTTCGCCCGGCCGAGCTGCTCAAAGGCGCCGCGTCGGACTTCGAGGGCGGCACCGGCGACTGGATCGCCGACGCGGCGTCGCTGACCCTTGCCGCGGGCGGCTACCAGAGCTCCGGGTCGTTGTCGGTGGCGCCGGCGGGCGGCACGTCGCCCACCACGGCACCCACGGACACCGCCAGCCCCGCGGACGGCAGCGACCTCGACGTACCCGCGCTGACCGCCTGGTCGCCCGAGCAGGACGCCTCCGCCGGCGACCGGTTCGTGGGCAACGCCTACGTCAAGACCGCGTCCGGGGACAGCATCGTGCAGCTCGAGATGCGGTTCATCGACGCGGCGGGCAACGTCACCGACACCGAGTACGGCGAGCCGGTGCGCGACACCGAGCGATGGGGCCAGCCACCGGTGGTCGCCGCGATCTCGCCGAAGGGAACGACCCACGTCGAGCTCGGCGTGTCCTTCCCTGCCTCGACCGCGGCGTCGGACCAGTACGTCGACCAGGCGACCCTCGCCGAGACGCCCGGCGGCCACGCGCGCGTCGTCGGCCCGCTGACCACGCGCGGCAACCAGATCCTCGACGGCAACGGGCAGCCGCTGATCCTGCGGGGCATGCAGCGGTTCGGTCTCGAAGGCGGCTCGAAGAACCCGCTGCCGACCGAGGCCGAGATCGCGCAGCTGTCGATGTGGGGAGCCAACGAGGTCCGGATCTCCCTCGGCGAGCAGCTGTGGCTCCAGACGTCCTGCTACTACCAGGCCGACTACCCGCAGGAGGTCGACAAGGTCGTCAACTGGGTGACCTCGCGCGGCATGGTCGCGCTGATCAACCTGCACTTCTCCACCGCGGGCGACTGCCGGCCTCCGACGCTGACCCCGATGGCCGACTCGCCGGGCTCGCTGACGTTCTGGCAGGAGGTCGCGACCCGCTACCAGAGCAACCCGCTCGTCGCGTTCGACCTGTTCAACGAGCCGTACGTGCCGCAGTCGATCTGGCTCAACGGCGGCGCCTTCACCTTCGACGGTCATGGTGTCGCCGCTGCGGGAATGCAGCAGCTCTACGACGCGGTGCGCAACACCGGGGCCAAGAACCTGATCGTCGTCAGCGGGCTGAACTACGCCAGCGAAGCGCCGACCGCGTTCGTCGACGGCGTCAACCTCGCCTACGGCGTCCACGCCTACACCTGCCCGCAGGCGCCCCCGCCGCACTGCACCAAGGCCTACGCCGCCGACCCGTACGACCCGTCCCCGATCCTCGACCGCTGGCTGCCGCTGGCGAAGGACCACCCGCTGATCATCAGCGAGTTCGGGTTCCCCAACGGCGACAACAGCGTCTACAACGCCAACCTCGTCGGCTACGCCACGGCGCACGACCTGGGCTGGAGCGCGTTCGCGTGGGACGGCGGCACGGACGGGCTGTTCGACCTGGTGCAGAGCCGCCCGGCCTCCGACGGCACGACCATCGAGCCCAACGCCGCCGGCATGCCCCTGGTCGCCGCCTACGCCCTGAACTGGCCGGCACAACCGTGACGCCGTGGCGGTGAGCGGGTGAGGGTGCTGCTCGTCCACGACGAACCCGTCGACGCCGGGTACGGCGCCGAGGCCTACGTACGCCGGCTCGCCGCGGGGCTTCGGGCAGCCGGTGACACGGTGGAGGTCCTCGCCGGTGAGCGCCGTCATCGCGGTCTGGCGAAGACCCTCGACGTCTGGGATCCCGTGGCGCGCCGCCTGGTCGCCGGCCGGGTGCGGACCTTCCAGCCCGATCTCGTCCACCATCACAACGTCAGCCGCGAGCTGTCCGCGAGCGTGGTGGGCGTCTGCGGCGTACCCGAGGTCATGACGCTGCACGACCGTCGGCTCTTCGGCGCGCGCGAGCACTCGCCGGCTTCCCCCAAGCGGGTCGTCGAGGCGCTCGGTGCGCGCGCTGTGCTGCGCGCGGCCCGCCGCGGCCTCAGCGCCACCATCGGCGTCAGCGAGGAAGTGTCGAGACTCGCCCGTGACGCCGAGCTGCCTGCCGTGTCGACAGTCGGGGTGCCGGCCGCTGATCCGGTCGGCGTGCTGGTTCCGGCGGCGCAGTGCCGCGACCTGCTGGTGACGGCCCGCCTGGCGCCGGACAAGGGTGTGGACGTGATCGTCGACGCGTTCGCCCGCCTCGGCGAGGCTGCGGCGGCCAGCCGCCTGCTGATTGCCGGCGCCGGTCCGGACGAAGCGGCGCTGCGCCGACGAGCCCGGCCGCTCGGCAGCCGGGTCGAGTTCCTCGGCTGGCTCGACGAGACCGAGCTGTCCGGGCTGCTCGGCCGGGTACGCGCCGTCGTCGTGGCCTCGGTGCCCCGCCGGCGCCCGGAAGGGTCGTCGCTGGCCGCAGTGGAGGCAGCCCGGCATCGCCGGGCGGTCGTGGGCTGCGACGACCCGGCCGTCGCCGAAGTCGTGCGGGCGCTCGGCGCCGGGCCCGTCGTACCGGCGGGCGACGTGGGTGCGCTGGCAGAGGCGTTGCGTGCGCTGCTCGCCGACGACGCGGCCGTGGCGCGGTACGCCGACGCGGCGGCGGCCGCGGCGCGCGCCCATTCCGTCGAGGCCGTGGCCGAACGCACCCGTGAGGTCTACCGGCAGGCGCTCGCCGAGGGGCCGCGTCGCCGTGCGTGAACCGCTGTCCGTCGTCGTCCCCACCCGGGACCGCCCGGCCATGCTCGACCGCTGCCTGGCCGCATTGCGGGCTGAGCTGACCGACGCCGACGAGATCGTCGTCGTCGACTCCGCCTCCGCCGACGCTGCGGCCGTGGCTGCTGCGGCGGCTCGGGCGGGTGCCCGGCTGGTGCGCAGTGACCGGGCCGGCGCGAGCCTCGCCCGCAACGCCGGGTGGCGGGCTGCCGCACATGACCTGGTCGGCTTCGTCGACGACGACGTGCGCGTGCGGGCGGGCTGGGCGGCCGGGCTCGTCGCGGCGTTCTCCGACGACTCGGTCGCCTTCGTGACCGGTCGGGTCGTCGTACCCGACGCCCAGGCGGCCGCCGAGCGGCCGGTTGCGGTCAGCAGCCGGACCTCCCGGGAGCGGCTGCACCCCGGTCTGGCCGGCGACCTCGGCGCGAGCGCGAACCTCGCCGTACGCCGGTCCGCGCTGGAGCGGGTCGGCGGGTTCGACGAGACCCTCGGGCCGGGGACCTGGGCGTGCAGCGCCGAGGACCTCGACCTGTTCGACCGGCTGTTCCGGTGCGGATTCGCTGGTTTGTTCGAACCGGACGCGCTTGCCGAGCACGACCAGTGGCGATCCCGCCCGCAACTGATCCAGCTCGACTGGCGTTATGGGAAGGGAATGGGCGTGCGCATCGCCAGACTGGCGCGCTGGGACCGCCCGCGAGCGAGGCGACTGTTGCGCGAGGCGGTCATCGAACAGGGGCTGAGGCCGGTGTTAGATGATCTCCGGCACGGCTACGAGTTCGGCGCGATCACGGTCGCAACCCGTACCCTGGGTACGTTGCTGGGCCTGGTGGTGGGCACGGGCGGGGCGTGGGTAGGACGAGCGGGACGTCGCGGACAGGCGGATCGGGGCGAGCGAGAGGTATGACGCGGTGAAGTTGGCGCTCTACCACCCGTGGATCTACGTCACGGGCGGGATCGAACGCACGCTTCACGAGATCGCCAGCCGCAGCCGCCACGACTGGACGCTCTACACCCACCACTACGACTCGGCGGGCACCTTCCCGGGCTTGCGCGACGCCCGCATCGTCGTCCTCGAGCCGCAGGTCTCGGTCCGCCGGGCACTTCCGGCGCTCGCGCAAGCGGCGTACCGGATCAGCCGCACCGAGCTGCCGCTGCACGACGAGCAGGGCCTGCTGGTCTCCTCCGAAGGTCTCGGCGACTTCGTCGTCGCCCGCAACGACCTGCCGACCGTCTGCTACTGCCACACGCCGCTGAAGATCCTGCACGACCCGGTCACCCGCCAGGCGCTGCGCTCGCGCAGCCTGCGCAAGTACGCCGCGCTGCTCGCGCTCGCGCCCGGCTTCAAGGCGGTCGACCGGCGGATGTGGAAGCGCTACTCCTACGTGCTCGCCAACAGCCAGGAGACCGCGCACCGCATCGAGCGGGCCGGGCTGCCCGCCGAGGAGATCGAGGTGCTGCACCCGGGCGTCGACCTGGAGCAGTTCACGCTGCACCCGACGCTGCCGCGCGAGAACTTCTTCCTCGTCGCCGGCCGCATCATGTGGGAGAAGCGCATCGAGCTGGCGATCCAGGCGCTGCGCGTCGCGCGTCAGAACGGCATGGACGCCTCGATGGTGGTGGCCGGCGGCGTCGACAGCAAGAGCCGGCCGTACCTGCAGACGTTGCGCCAGCACGCGGCGGGCCTGCCGGTCGAGTTCCTGATCCACCCGAGCGACGAAGAGCTCGCCTCGCTCTACGCCCGGTGCATGGCGGTCGTGTTCACCGCGCCCAACGAGGACTGGGGGATCGTGCCGCTCGAGGCGATGGCCTCGGGTGCGCCGGTGCTCGCCGTCGACGCCGGTGGGCCGCGCGAGAGCGTGATCCACAACGTCACCGGCTGGCTGCTGCCGCCCACGCCGTGGGCCTTCGCGGAGCAGATGAGCATCGTTGCCGCCGACGGGCCGAACGGGCGGCTGGTCTCGCGTCGCGCGACGCGCCGTCGCGCTCAGCAGTTCGCCGCAGAGGCCTTCGTACGCCGGCTCGACGACGTCATGGAGGAGGTCGTCCTCAACGGCGGCGTGGCCCGGCCGATCCTGCCGGTAGCGAAGCTGCCAGTTGCCGCCCCACGTCTTGCCAAGACCGCTTCGGAGGAGTCGCGGGGCTGAGCCGGTCGAGCAGCCCATCCCGCAGCGCCGCCGCCCACGCGGCCACGTCACCCGGCGGTACCACTCTGGCGGTGCCGGCCGTGCTCTCCCGCAGCGCGGGGATGTCGCTGACGAGCGCCGGAGTGCCGCACGACATCGCCTCCAGCGGCGGCAGCCCGAACCCCTCGTACCGGCTCGGGTAGAGCAGCACCTTCGCGCCGGTGAGCAGCGCGACCAGGTCGTCGTCGCCGGCATGGCCGATCGTGCGCACCCGCGGGGCGTCGGGCAGGTGCACCGGCGCGAACGTCGGGTGGCCCGAGCCGACCAGCACCAGGTCGTGCTGCAGCTCGTCGACGACGGCTCGGTGGGCCGCGACCGCCGTCGCCGCGTCCTTGCGCGGGTCGGCCCAGCCGACCAGCAACGCATAGTCCTCGGTGAGTCCGAAGCTGTCGCGGACCCGGGCAACCTCGGCCGGCGAGGCAGGCCGGAACCGTTCGTCGACGGCCGGCGGCACCACCGTGATGCGGTCGCGGGCCACGCCGTGCGCGGCGAGCTCGTCGCCGACGGCGGCGGACACCGTGATGACCTGACGTGCCCGTCGCGCCGCGACCAGCACCGTGCGCGCGTAGAGCCGCATCGATCCGGCGAACCAGTGCGGTCCGACGGCGGCGGCGAGGTCGTGGACGACGACGACGCCCGGGCGGGCGACCGGCGCGGTGTTGGTCAGCGACCAGATGGTGCTGCCGCGCGCCGCCGCCGGGAGCACGACCTGCTCCCACAACCGACCGCCGATCCGGCCGTTCGGCACCGGCAACGCCCGGTCGGCGAGCGGGTCGTCGACGCGGCCCGGAGTCCACACTTCGAACTCGACGCCCGCGTCACGCGCCGCGACCAGGAAGCCACGGGCGACGCGATGCAGTCCGGTCGGTCGTGCGGTCAGGAACCGGCCGTCGACCACGAGACCGGTCATCGCGCGACCAGCTGCCCGTCGACGATCGCCAGCCTGGCGGCCCGGGCCCGGCCGACCGCGATGCCGAGTCCGCGTGCGACGTTCACCGCGACGCCGAACTCGTAACCGTTGCGGGCGTCGGTCGCGGCCTGCCGTGCGGTGCTGCGCAGGCTCGCGTCGGTCAGTCGGCGACCGGCTTGGTGGCCGGCGAGCTTGGCCACCTTGTGCCGAAGCGCGCCGGCGCCGACGCCGTACCCGAACGACGCGCGCAGCGCGTCCCGCCGGCTGCGCCACTGGGTGTGCGACACGACGGCGGCGGGCTCGTAGCGGCCGACCCAGCCCTCGCGCATCGCCCGCCACATCAGGTCGGTGTCTTCGGCGCTTCGCAGGGGGGCGCCGACCCCGAGCAGCTCGTCGAACCCGCCGAGCTCGGTCCAGCACGCCCGGCTCACGGCGAGGTTGGCGCCGTGCCCGATGTGGCTCGCGTCGTCGCCTCCGGCGTACCTGCGAGGGACCGCGTCCAGCAGCACCGAGACCGGCTGACCTCGGCCGGCGGCCACCACCTGCCCCGTGACGAACCCGAGCCGCTCGCCGTCGAGCGCGGCCGTGGCGAACCGGTCGCGGATGGTTGCCGCCCAGTCGGGCTGAGGGGTGCAGTCGTCGTCGGTGAACGCGACGACGTCCGCTGTCGTCGCGCGGAACGCGGCGTTGCGAGCCCGGGCCAACCCGGCCCGGTCCACCCGCGTCGAGCGCAGCCCGTGGTCGGCGGCGACCGTTCGGGTGGCCTCGCCGGTCGATGCGGAGTCGACCACCAGGAGCTCGTCGGCCTGCTGGGCGATCAGGGCCGGCAGGCATTCGCGCAACCGCTGCGGCCGGTCGCGGGAGCACACCACCACCGCAACGGTCACCACCTCCCCATTCTCCCGTGAGCGAACGGCACATAGGTACTGCTCCGGCGATACCGGTGGCACCTGCGTACCGCTACGGCAGTAGCTATGTGCCATCCGCTCACGCGGGTAGCGTCCTCGCGTGCGGGTCGTGGTGGTCAGCGCCTGGGAGCCCTGGCGTACGACGGACGGCGCCGCCTTCATCCTCGACCACCAGCTGCGCCGCCTCGCCGGGCGCCACGAGATCACGTTGCTCGCCGCCGGCGCTCCGGTGCCCGAGGTGTCGCCGGTGCCGGAGGCCGCCGGCCGGTACGCCGAGGCGAGCGTGAGCTGGTTCGGCCCCGAGGTCTCACCGCTGGCCGACTACCTGTTCCGGCTCGGCTGGTCGGCCCGGCACGGCGAGCCGGCGCACGTCCGCTTCGTCGAACGGGCTGGGTTGCTCGCGGCCTTCGACGACGCGATCGAGCGCGGCGCCGACGTGGTCCATCTGCACGGCTGGGGCACCGCCCGGCTGGCCGAGCGAGCGGGCGCCGTCCCCGCGGTGCACGTCGCGGTCGACCCGTGGGCGCTCAACTTCGCCAACCGCCGGACCTCCCCGCTGCGACGGTGCCTGGATCGCAACCAGCCGGCCCGGGTGGCGCGCCACGAGCAACGGCACTACCCGGCTGCCGCCGCAGTCGTCGTCGTCACCGAGGCCGACGCCGAAGCGCTTCGTCCGGTCGCCGCGCCGACCACCGTCGAGGTCATCCCCAACGGCGTCGAGCCAGGCCCGGACCCGACCGACCCTGCTGCGGACCCGCCGGTGATCGGCTTTCACGGCGTGTTCGACAGCCAGGCCAACGTCGCGGCGGCGGTGTCGCTGGTCACCGAGATCCTGCCGCGGGTCCGGGCGAGCGTGCCCGGCGTCCGCGTGCTGCTCGCCGGCCGGCGGCCACCGAGCCTCGTACGCGACTTGGCGGGACCGGCCGTCGAGGTTCGCGCGGACGTCGACGACATCCGTGACGCCCTCCTCGACATGAGCGTGCACGTCGACTGGATGACTTCCGGCGCCGGGATCAAGAACAAGGTCCTCGAGGCGATGGCGGCTGCCCGGCCGGTGGTTGCCTCCGCCGCCGGAGCTCAGGGCATCGGCGCGGGCGACGGCCTGACGGTGGCCCCCGACCTCGACGCGGCGGCTGCCGCGATCGTTGCGCTGCTGCGCGACCCGGCGGCACTGCGTACGGCGGGGACGGCCGCGCGTGAGCGCGTTGTCGCCGACTTCAGCTGGGACGACAACGCGCGAGCGCTCGAGCGACTGTGGGCGCGGGTCGCCGACGTGAGAGCGGCGTCGTGAAGATCGAGGTCGTCACGTGGCATCTGCCTCACCCCGACGGGACCGCGACCGGCCGCCACGTGTTCGCGATCTGGGACGCCGTCCGGCAGCAGGGCCACGACGTGACCGCCTGGTGCTGGGGTAGCCCGCCCGACGGCCTGACGCCGCCGCCGTGGGTGCGCTGCTCGCCGTATCACGACCCGGGCGGCTGGCGCCGCAAGCCGGCGACGCTGGTGCGTCCGCGTGCCGGGCTGGCCTCGGTCGGCTGGCAGCCGAGCGCCGACGCGGTGGCGTGGGCCGAGGAACCGGAGTCCTACGCCGCGATCGCCCAGGCCGCCAAGCGCGGCGTCACGATCTATCACTCGGAGCGGCTCGACGCGGTGGCGCTGCGCCGCCCGCGACCCGCCGTCATGCAGTCGATGCGGGCCGAGCGCCACGTCGTGCGTCACGCCGACGTCGCGATCACGTTCTCCGCGCGGGTGGCGCGTGTGACCGGGATAGGCGAGCTGTGTCCGGTGACGCTGCCGATCCCGGTCGCGCCGCTCGACCCGGTGGCCGAGCCGGTCGCGGTCATGATCGCCGACTGGGCGTGGCAGCCGAACCAGGCGGCTTCGCACCGGCTGTTCACCCACTGGCAGACCGTGCGTGAGGCGCTGCCCGACGCCAAGCTGCTGATCGCCGGACGCGGCATGAGCGACCGGGCGGTTCCCCCGGGCGTCGAGGTCGTCGGTGAGGTGGCCACGCCGAGCGACGCGCTGCGGCGGGCCGCCGTGCTCGCCTTCCCGTGCCCGCCGACGAGTGGCCCGAAGATGAAGGTGCTCGACGCGCTCGCCTGGGGGCTGCCGGTCGTCACGACCCGCGCCGGGGTCGAGGGCATCCAGGTCGCGGAGCCGGCGGTCGCCGTCGCCGACGACGCGGGCTTCGCGTCGGCGCTGATCGACGTGCTCGGCGACCCGGCGCGGCGCGCCGAGATGGCAGCCGCTGGTCGCGCCGCCGTACTCGCCCATCACACGCCGCAACAGGCGGCGGCCGCGCGGCTGGCGCTGATCAGCCGCCTCTAGCCCCCACGGGGACCGGGTCGTCGACCAGATGCAGGTCGAACAGGTCGTCGCTGAACGCCGACGGCTCGGGCAGCGGCCGCCGCCGGCGCCGATACGGCAGCGGGGCGATGAACCCGATCGCGAGACCCACCGCGGCGCCCGACGCCGGTGCGGTCCGCCAGAAGGTGGCCCGGGACTTCACCGGTGGGGTGTAGACGAGGGTCTGGAACGCGTCGAGGTAGGAGGCCTGGCGCAGCGTCGCGGTCAGGTGGGAGTACGCCGCGAGGGTCCGATCGGCGCTCGGTGAGCTGATCCGCATCGTGCCGACACCGGCCGCGCCGTAGTCGTCCAGACATGAGATGTGCACCCCCATCGACTGCTGGAGGTCGTCGGCCACCTGGCAGACCGTGGCGATCAGCAGCCGACCCGAGGTGACCGCGTCGTAGACGCCGGTGTTGCGCTGCGGCGTCACCGTCGAGAACTGCCGCTCCTGGGAAACCGTGACCGGGGCGAGCAGCATCGCCGCCAGGCCGACGAGCGCGCCGGCCGAGGAGAACGTCACGATCCGCCGGAACGACCATTTCGGCATCAGCGCCCGGCCGAGCTCCGGCTCCGCGGTCGCGGTGGCGAGCGCCACCATGAGCATCGCGAGCTCGGCCGGCTGGCTCAGCAACAGCGCGTCGTCGACCAGGCCGCTGAACAAGAACGCGAGGAAGCCGAGTGCGCAGCCCACGACGATGGTGCGCCGGGTCTTGTCGAGCAGCCGGATGCCGCGGCAGGACTGGAAGAGTGCGGTGACGCACACGACGAGCAGGATGGCCGCGCCGACCGCGCCGGTGTCCCCGTAGGCGTAGAGGTAGAAGTTGTCGGTCGTCGGTACGCCGATCGTCTGCAACCCGCCGATGCCGAGGCCGAGGTAGGCGTGGTGGGAGACCGCGTCGAGGATCGGCGGCAGCCGCTGGAAGCGGACGCCGACCGATCCCTGGTCGGTCTTCAGCGACAGGTGATGCCGGATCGCTCCGTCAAAGAAGAACAACCCGACCGCCACCAGCACGCTCGACGAGGCGAGCAGCACGGCGCGGCGTTCCATGAGCAGGATCGCCAGCAGGATGAAGACGACCGGGATCGCGGCCGCGGCGCTGCGGGCGTAGGTCCAGTAGATCGCGGCGAACGTCAGGAGCATCAGCGGGATGCTCCACGTCACCAAGCGCTTGGCCCGCAGCAGGTAGATGGTGGCGAGCGGCAGCACCATGATCGCCACCCACGCATAGCCCAGGGCGAACTCGGCGCTCGAGCGCACCCGCAGGTGCCCGGCGCGGGTCTCCAGCACGTGCGCGGCCGTCGTAGACCCGGACTCGCCGGCGAGGTTGAACAGGTGCTCGCCGTAGGACTGCCTGGTGAAGTGCTCGAGGATCGCGATCGCCGCCGACACACCGAAGCTGACCAGCACCGTCTTCACGACGAACCGCGGGTTGTCGACCCATCGGCACAACGCGAGCATCACGACGTAGAAGCCGGCGACGAACGCCAGGTTGATCAAGCGCTGCAAACCGACCGTGGGGATGCCGCCGGGGGGTGCGAACGCCAGCCCGTTGGTCGTCCATGTCACGACGAGCAGCGCCAGCGCCAGATGCAGCGGGGTGGACCGGAACAGCCGGTTCCAGCCGCCCTGCTTGCCCATCGTCGCCAGGCGCACCGCCGCCGCGCCGATCAGGACGTGGTTGACGGTCGCGTAGGAGGTGAGCATGTGCGGCGCGACGAGCGTCGCGGGGACGAGCATCGTGGAGGCCACGAGCAGCCCGACCACCGCCGTCGGGCGGGAGTACAGGCAGATCAGTACGCCGAGCAGCGTGCCGCCGTCGATCAGCAGTACGCCCATTGGTTACGCCCCGCGGCTTTCGCCGGCTACCAGCGACGGCGCAGCAGGTCCGCGACGATCAGGAACGCTGCGCACACCACGACGAAGGCGACCCCTGCCGAGACCAGCTCCTTCTTCGTCGACACGGCCACCTTGATACCGAGCCCGGGGTTGCTGACCTCGGTGAGCGTCACCCGATCGGGTGACGGGATGCCGAGCTTCGACTGCTGCTGGCGGACGTAGGTGATCAGCTCGTTGGTTGCGGCCTGGGCGATCGTCTCCGCCTGCTGCGGGTTCTGGCCCTGGGCGAACAGGTCGATCGTGAACGTCGACGGCGACATCAGCGAGCTCAGTGCTCCCTCGATCTCGCCGACCGGGAGGCCGACCTGCTGCGCGACCGGGGCCGAGATGACCTGCGTCTGGAGCAGGCCGGCGTAGTAGAAGCGCAGCCGCTGGAGCTTGGCGAGAGTCGCGTCGCCGGTGTCCTGGAGCACCTGCAGCGGCTGGTCGATCAGCATGATCGAGTAGCTGATGTAGTGGGTCGGCTTCGACCGCTGGTAGAGCGCCGCGCCGGCTCCGGCCAGCAGCGAGAGCACCAGCGCGAGGATGACGGTCAGGGCGCTGACCTCGATCGGGAGGCGCCTGCGGGGACGCGGAGCGGTCCTCACCTCGTCGGCCAGCACGCGCGCCACGCTACCGGGAGCGGCCGTTGGACGTGCCGAGGTCCGCTCCGTGGGCGTCCGTCTCGGGTGCGTGTGGCAGTCTGCGGCGGTGCAGGAGAGCGGGGTCGCCGCGGTGACCGTCGTGGTGCCGACCCGCGACCGCCCGCAGCAGCTGGCGGCGTGTCTCGCGTCGGTTCGCGGCGCGCTGCGCCCCGGCGACGAGCTCGTCGTGGTCGACAGCGCCTCCACGGACGGCGACGCCGTGGCCGCGGTCGCGACGGGCGCTGCGGCGCGCGTCGTTCGATGCCCGCTTCCCGGCGTCAACCGGGCGCGCAACGCCGGCTGGCGGGCCGGCCGCCACTCGGTCGTCCTGTTCACCGACGACGACGTGGTCGTCGACGCCGGCTGGCGCGACGCCCTCGCCGCCGCCGTGACGGCGGGCGAGGACATCGGCTTCGTCACCGGACGGGTGTTGCCGCCGGACGGCGAGCAGCCCTCACGCGATGTCGCGATCAAACGCGACGACCTCCCGGCAACCTACGACGCGACGAGCGTCGGCAACCTCGGCCACGGCGCGAGCCTGGCGATCCGGCGGCCGGTCCTCGACCGCATCGGCGGATGGGACGAGTCGATGGGCACCGGCGGGCGGTTCGGTGCCGCGCCGGAGCACGACCTGTTCGACCGTTGCTTTGCGGCCGGCTACGCCGGCCGCTACGAGCCGAAGGCACTCGCCTGGCACGCGCAGTGGCGCGGGCCTCGCCGGCTGCTGCTGCTCGACCTCCGCTACGGGTACGGCGCCGGCGCCCGGCTGGCCAAGCTGTGGCGGCTGGACCGGCGACGCGCCCGGTTGGTGACCGCTGACTACTTCGGTGGAAGCGGGCGCGAGCTGATGCGCGAGCTGCGGGCCGGCCAGGGCTACCCGGCTCTCGGGACGTTCCTCCGGCTGGTCGCGATGCCGGTCGGGCTGCTGCGGGCGCTGTTCGTCCCCATCGACGACGGCCACTACCGGGCGCGCGAGTGAGCACCAGCGGCGTCGACCTGACACGCCGGCCGCGACCGGCCTTGTCGGTGGTCGTGGCGACCTGCGGGCGACCCGAGCTGCTCGACGCGGCACTGGTCAGCCTGCGCGCGGCGCTGGCGGACTCCGACGAGCTCGTCGTCGTCGAGTCGGGCTCGGCCGAACCGGAGCCGGTGTGGCAGGTCGCCCGCCGGCACGGCGCCACCCTGCTCGTCGCCGACGAGCGAGGAGTGTCGCGGGCCCGCAACCTCGGGTGGCGAAAGGCGGCCCACGACCTCGTCGCCTTCGTCGACGACGACGTGCGGGTGCGCCCCGGATGGGCCGATGCGATGGCACGCGCGCTCGCCTCCCACCCGGGTGCGGCGTTCGTCGCCGGCCGGATCGACCTGCCCGAGGGCCAGGGGACGCTGTCGCTGACGGTCAAGGACGACCCGTCACCCCAGGAGTACGACGCGAGCTCCGGCGGGGCGCTCGGTCACAGCGCGAACCTCGGGATGCATCGCGCCGTGCTCGCGCAGGTCGGCGGGTTCGACGAGGCGATGGGGCCGGGCACCCGCTGGCCGGCGGGCGAGGACCCCGACCTGCTCGACCGGGTGCTGGCGACCGGCGCGCACGGCTGGTACGAGCCCGCCGCCGCGGCCTACCACGAGCACTGGCGGCGGGCCCGCCAGTACATCGCGCTCCAGCACAGCTACGGCCGCGGCGCCGGTGCCCGGCTGGCGAAGCTGGCGCGCACCGACCGCCGCCGGTTCCGGGTGGTCGCCGCCGACGACCTGTGGCGCTGGGGGCTCGCCTCGATCGGCCGCGAGCTCGGCAAGCGCGACTGGCTGCGAGCGGCGGGTTCCGTGCTGAGGCTCGGCGGCATGGTCCGGGGAATGGTGACCGCGCTCGTCGTACCCGTCGAGGGCGGCCACTTCCGCCCCGCGGCTCACCGTCGGCGCGGCAGCTCTTCGTAGAGGGCGTCGACCCGGGCGGTGCAGCGGCGCACGTCCCACTGCGCCACGTGGTCGATCGCCGCCGCCCCGAGCCGGCTGGCGAGGTCACGGTCACGCAGCAGCCGGATGAGCGCGGCCGCGAGGGCCGACGGGTCCGCTTCGGGGACCAGCAGCCCGGTACGCCCGTCCTCGACGTACTCCGGGATGCCGCCGTGACGGGTCGACACCACCGGCCGCCCGGTCGCGCCGGCCTCCAGGTTGACCAGCAGCAGGCTCTCCGCGTCCCCGGTCCGGCCGGTCCGGCTCGGCGTGACGACGACGCTCGCCCGCCGCAGCTCGTCGCGGACCTGGTCGTGACGGCGCGCCACCTGCGGCCGCAGATGCGTCACCGACGGCGGCGGATCGGCGAGCAGCGGCGCGAGATCACCGTCACCCAGCACCCGCAGCCGGGCGTCGGGCACGTCCGCGAGCACCTCGGGCCAGGCCGCGAGCAGGACGTCCAGTCCCTTCTTCTCGACCAGGCGCCCGACGTAGGTGACTGTCGGCGGTCCGTCGGGCAGCGGCGCGGGCGAGAAGAACTCGGTGTCGACGCCGCTGGGAATGACCCGGATCTGCTCGTCGGTGAACCCGACGGCCTTGGCGGCGGCGGCGAGGAACCGGGACGGGACGATCGCGGCGTCCACCCGGCCGACGACCCGGTCGTAGTAGCCGGGTTTCTCGGTGACCAGGCCGGTGACGTCCTGGCCGTGCAGCGAGAGCACGTACGGGCGGCTGCCGACGCTGTCGAGCACGTCCGGGGCGGCGTAGCCGAAGTGGACGTGGAGCAGTTCGCTACGGGTGAGCGCGAGCAGCGGTCCGAGCTGCGCCCGCAGCGCGGCGTACTTGTAGCGGTCGGGGACGCGGTCGCGCAGATGGCACAGCGTGTAGCGCGGGCGCAGGTCGTAGGCCTCTAGGTGCCACCACCCCTGCCGGCTGATGACGACCGACCGATGGCGCGAGTTCCGGACGTGCGCCGCGACGAACCCGGCGGACAGGTCGAGCCAGCGGTCGATGTAGTGCGCCACCTTCATGACGGTCGTCACCCTCGCACAACGGCAGAATGACGTGATGGACGCGTCTGCCGGGAGGCTGGCTCGACTGGGCCTTCCGGTGGTCCTGATCGTGGCGGCCGCGCTGCCGATGGACCCCTGGTGGTTGCGGATCGTCTTCCTGGTCGCCCTCGTCGGCGTGTGGTCGCTGACGTACTCGCGTTACCGCCGCCGCGGCCTCGCCGCGACCGCACACGAGTGGGAGCTGCTGCGTACGGCGACGCCGGAGATCTTCTCCCGCCACTACAACGAGTCGGTTCCCACGGTCGAGGAGGAGCTCGACCTGTGGAGTGACTACCACGGGCATCGCCACGAGATGCGGTACACGCTGGTCGGTACGGCGGCGCGCCGGCACCTCCCGCCCGGAGGCGTGGTGCTCGACGTGGGGTGCGGGTCGGCGCTGGCGGCCGACCAGCTGCTCGACGTCGCCGCGCGCTACGTGGGGCTCGACTTCGGCGGCCACCACATCGAGGCGGCAGCCAAGCGTCACGCCGACCGCGACGCGCCGCTACGCAGGTCTTTCGTCCGCGGCGACGGCGAGCACCTGCCGCTCGCCGACGCGAGCGTGGACGTCGTCGTCTTCACCGAGGTCATCGAGCACCTGCTGCGTCCCGAGCTCGCCGTCTGGGAGATCGCGCGGGTGCTCAAGCCGGGAGGCGTGCTCGTGATGACGACGAACAACGCCTCGGAGATGCCGTTGCGCTTCCCGCTGTCGGATCCGTTCGCCTACGCCGAGAAGGCGTTCGGCTTCCGCCGCGACCGGCTGATCTCGCACCGGCCGTGGGTGTGGCCGGAGCCGGTCAGCCCGGCCCTGCTCGAGGAGGGCGTGGCTGCGGCGTGGGTGCCGCACACCTGGCACAAGCAGGCCGAGACCCGCCGGATGTTCGCGGCGGCGGGGCTGGACACCATCGCGGCCGGCAGCTTCGAGTTCCCGCCGCCGCAGAGCCGCACCGCGCGCTGGCTCGACCGCCAGGGGGAGCGCGGTCAGCGCCTCGCCGACGCCATCGAGGCGGTCTGTGGGGCGCTGCCGCTGGTCAACCGGCTCGGCTGCCACCTGCTGATGGTCGCCCGCCGGACCGGCAGTGCCAGCACGCCGCCGCCGCCGGGCATCTGGCCCGGCCCGTTCTCCGACTGAGCCGGGCGTCGGCCCGGACGTTCGCGACCGGGTGCGGGCGCGGCACTCGTGAAACGATGTTGGCCGGGAGTCACAAGGCGCAGCTCGACGGAGGAGGGTCACATCGCGACGCTGGCGACCGCGGCCGGCTCGGCCGCGGGTGAGCCCGAGCCGGGCTTCGAGCTGCGTGGGCCTGCCACCCCACCCGGCGTCATGCTTCGGGAGCTCTGGGCCGCGCGCCAGCTGCTGGTCATCCTGGCTCGCAAGGACTTCTACGTGCGGTACCGCCGTACCGTGCTCGGCGTCATCTGGGCGGTCGGCGTGCCGCTCGTGCAAGCTGTCGTGCTCTCCGTCGTGTTCACCCACGTCGTCGGAATCGGTCGCAGCTACGCCTCGTCGCAGCAGGCATACGCCGTGTTCCTCTACTCGGCGCTCGTCCCCTGGAACTACCTCGCCAACGCCGGGCCGTCCGCGGCGACGGCGATCGTCGACAACGTCGCGCTGGCCGGCAAGATCTACTTCCCGCGCGCCCTCCCGGTCCTCGTCACGGCGGCCTCCGCGATGTATCCGTTCGCGATCGGCATCATGCTGCTGCTGCTGATGTCACTCGTCGTGGGCAGCGGGATCGGGGTGTCGTTCCTGCTCGTCTTCCCCGGGGCCGCGCTGGCGGTGCTGCTCGTCGTCTGCGTCGGGTTGTGCCTGTCGGCGCTGCACGTGTACTTCCGCGACATCCGCTACATCGTCATGGCGGTGCTGTCGGTCGGCTTCTATCTGACGCCGATCATCTATCCGCTGTCGCGGCTGTCGGCACATCACCACGTGCTGCGCACCCTGATCGCGATGGGGCCCGCCGCCGGACCGATCGAGATCTTCCGGGCCGCAACCGTCGGCGCCGACTCCGCGCTGACGTTGGCCGTCGTCGCGTGCGGTTGCTGGTGCGTGGTGTTCGGCGGGATCGGGTTCTGGCTGCAGTGCCGCCGCGACCGAGTGTTCGTCGATCTGCTGTGACCGGCCAGCCCGTCATCTCGCTGCGCGAGGTGAGCAAGCGCTACGTCAAGTACGACGACCAGCCCATGCTCGCGAACGCGCTGCGGTTGCGCGCGCGCAGCCGCCGCAGCAGCCTGCTCGCACTCGAGAACGTCGATCTCGACGTCCACGCCGGTGAGAGCCTCGGCGTGCTGGGGCGCAACGGCGCCGGCAAGTCGACGCTGCTCCAGCTGCTGTGCGGGGTCACCGCGCCGTCGAGCGGCGTCGTCAAGGTCCGCGGCAAGGTCGCGCCGCTGATCTCGGTCGGTGTGGGCTTCCACCCCGAGCTGACCGGCCGGGAGAACATCTACGTCAACGGGACGATCCTCGGGATGAGCAACGCCGAGATCGACCGTCGTCTCGACGGCATCGTCGACTTCGCCGAGGTGGAGAGCTTCATCGACACCCCGGTGAAGTTCTACTCGTCCGGGATGTTCGTGCGGCTCGGCTTCTCCGTCGCGGTTGCCGCAGACCCCGACGTCCTGCTCGTCGACGAAGTCCTCGCGGTCGGTGACTTCGCCTTCCAGCTGAAGTGCTTCGCGCGGATGCAGGAGATCCGCGCCAACGGGACCACGATCGTGGTGGTCAGCCACAACCTCAACGTCGTACGCGGGTTCTGCGACCGAGCCCTGGTGATGAGCCACGGCCACAAGATCTTCGACGGGCCGACCTTCGAGGCGATCTCGGAGTTCTACAACGTGGTGGGCAGCGAGGCGATGGCCGATCCGTCGACCGGTGAGCTCGCCACACACGGCGCGGACATCGAGTCGCTGAGCCTGCACAACGCCGCGACCGGCGAGCCGGTGCTGCACTTCGACAGCGGTGACGACGTCGTGCTGCGGTTGCGGGTGCGGGCGACCACCGCGATCGCTCACCCGGTGATGGGCATGACGATCACGACCGAGGCCGGGACCGTCGTGTACTCCGACACGAACCTGATGACCCCGTTCCCGCCGCTGGCGGCGAACGAGGTCGCGACGTACGAGACCCGCCTTGCGCTGACGCTGCCGAGCGGTGGGTACTACGCGACGGCTTCCCTGCACAGCGCCGACGGCGGCAACAGCGTCGTGCTCGGCCGCGCCGTGCCGGTGACCTTCTACGTGTCGGGGCGCGGTCTCGCGTCGGGGGTCGCGGATCTCGGCGGTACCTTCCACCGCGCGGACTCGTGAGCGAACCGGGCGCCCCCCACCTGCCGGTCTTCGTTCTGGCGGAGAGCGCGGAGTCGGGCGAGCAGCTGCGGGCGGCACTGGGCCGGATGTCCGGCTGGTCGGCGCCGACCGGGGTCGACCTGCCGAGCCGGCTCGCCCGGCTGTTCTGGGGGCACGAATCCGGCCAGGGCGAAGCCGGCGTGTCCGCGCTGGTCGACCACGAGCACCTGATGCACGCGCTGCGCCGGCTGGCGGACTCGCTGGTGGCCGCTGCGTTGCGGCCGGGTTCGTCGGTGTTCGTGGACGTGGTCGCCGACGCGGAGCTGCTCGGCCCGTACGTCCGGCTGGTGTGGCCGGATGCGGTCGTGGTCGCGGTGGCGCACGGCGTACCCAGCGACCGGGTTGCCGCCGCGTCGCCGGACCTGGTGGTCACCGACCGCGACGTGACCAAGGACCCGCGCGCGGTCGCGGCGCGGGTGGCCGCGGTCGCTGCCGAGCGCATCGAGGCGCCGCCGCGATGGGCCCGGTTGTGGCCGCGCCGCGTCGGGAGCCGCCGCGCCCGCGTCTCGGACAGCGCGCTGCGCGACCGGCTCGTCGTCGTCCTCGGAGCGGCACGCAGCGGGACGACATGGCTGCACCGGCTGCTGTGCGCGAGCCCGTTGATCGCCGGCACGGAGACCGGCGAGACCTGGTTGTTCCCCGACATCGCGCCGGTGTGGGCGGACCAGATCCGGGCCCTTGCCGGCGACAACGTCACGCTGTCGGCGATGCGGGCGTTCTGCGACGACCTGCTCGTCGCGATGCGTGACCGGGTCGCACCCGGCGCGACCCACGTCTGCGAGAAGACCCCGACGACAGCGTGGCAGCTGCCCGTGTTGGCAAGGCTCTATCCGGACGCGCGCTACGTGCACATCGTGCGTGACGGCCGCGACGCGGCGCTGTCGTTGTCGCTGACGCGCGGAGACGGCGCTGACCTGGCCGGCGCCGCGCAGGAGTGGGTCGAAGCCGTGTCGGCGATCCGATTGGCCGCGGGCGGGTTGCGGCGCTTCACCCAGGTCCGCTACGAGGACCTGTTGGCCGACCCGTCGGCGGTCACGACCGGCTTGTGGTCCTGGCTCGGCGTACCGAGCTCGGAAGCGGCGCTGGCGGAGCTGCGCTCGCGCGCCACGCAGCGCGTCACGCCGTTGCCGGCGAGCGGCGAGATCGGCAGCGGGAAGTGGCGGTCGTTGCCGGCGGCCGAGCGCGCGGCACTGGACAGTCTCGCCGGCCCGCTGCTGCGCGAGCTCGGTTACGACGAGGCCGACTCATGACCGCGCCCGAGGAGCTGACCGTCGTCATCCCCACCCGGGACCGCTGGGACATCCTCGCCCGGACGTTGCGCGCGCTCGCCGCCCAGAGCGTGCAGGGGTTCTCGGCCGTCGTCGTCGTCGACGGCGACGACCAGGTCGTCCCGCCGTTGCCCGACTGGGTGCGGGTGATCCAGGTCGCGCACGGCGGCCCGGGTGTCGCCCGCAACGCCGGCGTGGCGGCCTCCGCGACGCCGCTGGTTCTGTTCCTCGGCGACGACATGATCCCGACGCGGCGGCTGGTCGAGAGTCATCTCGACCGGCATCGCACCGAGGGCGGGCCGACGGTCGCGGTCCTCGGCAGCGTGGACTGGCACCCGCAGGTCCCGCGTACCTCGCTGCTGGAGTGGATCGACCGGGCCGGGATGCAGTTCGAGCTCGCCGGGATCGCCGACGACGCGGGGTGGGGCCGGTTCTACTCCTGCAACGTGTCGTTGCCGCGCGCGCTGTTCGACGCGGCGGACGGCTTCGACCCGGCGTTCTCCTACTACTACGAAGACCTCGATCTCGCCTACCGGCTGCGTGACGCCGGCATGTCGCTGCGCTACGAGCCGAAGGCGCGGGCCGAGCACCTGCACTCCTACGACGAGGCGTCGTACGCCGCGAGGCTGCGCGGCATCGCCAAGGGCGAGTTCCAGCTGACGGTGAAGCACCCGGACTTCGCGCCGTACTACGCGAACAAGTTCCGTGCCGTCGAGGGCCGGCCGCGGCGCTCGGTCGCCCGTTGGCTCGCCCGGTTCGCGCCGGTCTACCTCGACGCGTTCGAGGCCGAGCAGGAGCTCGCCGAGCTGAAGGCCTATCTCGGCGACGACTACGACGAGGCGAAGCTGCGGGGACACCAGCAGGCGGTCGACGCCGAGGAGGAGGCTGCCGCCGACGAGCTGACCTTCTACCGCACCTCGACGGCGTACCTGTACGACCTCACCGTCTTTGCGATGTCGGGAACGAAGCGTCCCTATCGCGAGGCCATCATGCGGCGCATCGGGCGCGGGTCACGGCTGCTCGACTACGGCTGCGGCATCGGCAGCGACGGGCTGCGGTTCCTGGCGGCGGGCTATCGCGTCGAGTTCGCCGACTTCGCCAACCCGAGCACGGCGTACCTGCGCTGGCGGCTGGCGCAGCGCGGGATCGACGCCGCGGTGCACGACGTCGACGGCGAGGTGCGTGGCGGCTTCGAGCTGGCCTACTGCTTCGACGTGATCGAGCACGTCGAGGACCCGTTCGGCTTTCTCGCCTCGCTCGAGGCCACCGCCGACCTGGTCGCGATCAACTTCCTCGAACCGTCGCCGAACGACGTCCACGTGCACAAGCCGCTGCCGATCGAGCGACTGCTCGACTACGTCACCCGCAAGGGGCTGGTGCACTACTCGAAGCACTACGGCCGCAGCCACTTCGTGATCTACCACTCGCACGGCACCGATCCGGCCCGCCGGGCGCTCGGACGGCTGCGCCGCCTCGTTCCGAAGTAGCACACAAAGCCCCCCGCGATACGGACAGGAAGTGCGGAACCCCCGCAGATCCACCGACTCTGTGTGCTACTTCGAACGGGCGGAGGGGGTCGTGAGGGCCGTGTCGTAGGCGGCCACGTGCCGGGGGCCGACCTGGTCCCAGCTCCACTGCTCGGCGTGCCGGACACATCGCACCGGCGTCTCGGGATCGGCGGCGAGGCCGATCGTGGCGAGGATCGCGTCGGCCAGGGCGGCCGGGTCGCCCACCGGTGTCAGCGCCCCGACCCCGGCACCTGTGCCGACGATCTCGGGCATCCCGCCGGACCGCGCCGCGACGACCGGCGTACCGCAGGCGAGTGACTCGACCAGCACCAGCCCGAACGCCTCGTCCTGTGACGGCAGGACCGTCACGGTCGCGTCGCGGTAGCGCTGCGGCACGTCGTCGAGACTGCCGGTCCCGATGTCGTCGACGGCGGCAGCCACCTCGGCGGGCAGCCCGCCGGGTACGGCGCCGCCCCCGCCGATGACCAGTCGGGTCTGCGGTTGGGCGGCCAGCACCTGTGGCATCGCGGCGAGCAGGTCGGTCAGGCGCTTGTGAGGCGCGCCCGCCTGTGCCGCGAACAGCAGACGGGCGGGGCCGAGGCGCGGTGCGATGTTGGGAGTGAAGACGTCCGCGCGTACGCCGGGCGGCAGGACGAGCGGCGTACGCCCCACCACTGCGGCCAGGCCGTCGGCGGCCGACTGGGAAAGGGCCGTCGTCACGTGCGCCGCCCGGCTCGCCGCGACCAGCAGCCGGCGCGCGGAGCCGACGTTGTGAGGGGTGGGGTGACCGATCGCCGTGAACACCGTCCGCTGGCGCGCCATGCGGGAGGCGACCGCGGCGGACGGCACGAACGCGTGGACCACGTCGTAGCGGTGTCGGGCGAGCCACGGCAGCACGGTGACCCCGAACGTCTGCGTCTTGTCCAGGCCCCAGCCGGTGAGCCGGTCACCGTGGCGGTGGTGCAGCCGCACCATCCGCACCCCGCCGTCGGTCGTGACTCCGTGCGCCGGTCCGCCGGTCACGTAGTCGACGGCGTGTCCCTGCGCGGCCAGCCACCACGCCAGGTCGTGGGCGTAGCGCTCACCGCCGCGACGGACGTCGGCCCACGTGAACGGGTGGACGACCGCGATCCGCAAGGCGGACCCGGCTAGCTGGCGAACGGCGAGGTGCCGGAGGCCAGCGCGTCCCGGTACCAGTTGATCGTGCGCTCGAGCCCGTCTTCGAGTGAGACCGTCGAGGTCCAGCCCACCCGCTCGCGGGTCTTCGTCACGTCCGCGTGCATGCGGTAGATCTCGATCGGGCGTTCGGGCAGGGCGCCGAACTCCGCCTCGATCGGGTTGCCCATCAGCTCCAGGATCGTCGTGGCGATCTCGCGCATCGACACCTCGCGGCCGCAGCCGAGGTTGAACAGGTCGCCGTCGATGCCCGGAGCCGTCGCGAGTGCCACGAACCCGTCGGCGAGGTCCTCGACGTAGTTGAACTCGCGGGTCTGTCTGCCCTGGGTCATCTTCAGCGGCTGGCCTTGCACCGCCCGGGAGATGATCTCGGGGATCACTCGGTCCGGCGACTGCATCGGTCCGTAGGCGTTGAACGGCCGAACTCGGACCAGCGGCAGGTCCCGGGCGTCGGCGAACAGGCGGCAGTACTCCTCCGCGGCGTGCTTGGACACCGAGTACGGCGAGATCGGGTGGACGGTCGCGTCCTCGCGGAACGGCACGTCGATGTCGCCGTAGATCTCCGACGTACCGGTGTTGAGGAAGCGGGTGAAGCCGACCCGCTCGACCGCCATCAGCAGGTTGACCGTGCCCTGGATGTTGGTCTGGATGCACTCGTCGACGCGGTTCCACGACTTGCCGACGTGGGTGTAGGCGCCGAGATGGAAGACGTACTCCGGGCGGACCTCGTCGGCGAGCAGCTCCATCGCGCCGCGGTCGTCGAGTGAGGCCTCGTGCATCGACAGCGACTCGCGGATGTCCAGCAGCCGCGCGGGGTAGACCGAGGACACGGTGCTCGTCAGCGCGTGCACGATCGCGCCGTCGGCGACGAGGCGGCGGGTCAGGTGCGAACCGATGAAGCCGGACGCACCGGTCACCAGCACCCGCTTGCCCGCGAGTGCGCTGTCTACGCCAGCCACGGTGGTTCCTCTCTTCGGGCGAGAGCGTCGAGGTCGCTCACGTCCTTTTGGGTGTCCATCGACTTCCAGAAGCCATCGTGACGGTAGACGAACAGCGCACCACGGGCCCCGAGCGACGGCAGGATGTCGCGCTCGAGGCTGCCTCCCGCGCAGTCCCGTACGGCGTCTCGGTCGAACACGAAGAACCCGGCGTTGATGAGGTGGTCGGTCAGCACCGGCTTCTCGCGGAAGTCGGTGACCTGACCCGCCTCGTCGACGACCAGCGTCCCGTACTGGGAGGGGAGCGGGACCACGGTGACCGTCGCGCCGCCGCCGTGTGCCGTGTGGCGCGCGGCGAGCCCGGCGATGTCGACGTTTCCGACGCCGTCGCCGTACGTCGCGAAGAACTCGTCACCGACGCGGTCGAGGCAGGCCACGACCCGGTCGCCGGTGTCGGCCTCGTCGCCGGTGTCGACGACGTCGACCGTCCACTCGGTCGGCCACCCGCGGTAGGACTCGATCACGTCGTGGCGGTAGCCGGCGGCGAGGACGAAGTCGGTGAAGCCGTGACGGGCGTAGATGTCCATCACGTGGTGCAGCACGGGACGGTCGCCGACCTGGAGCATCGGCTTGGGCACGTCGGCGGTAGCCGGCCACGCGCGGACCCCTCGCCCGCCGCACAGGATGAGCACGCGCACCCGCTGAGAATAGGGAAGAGCGGATGGCACATCCGTATCGCCCTATAGGAGGAGGCGGCGGGCTCTCACGCTTCCACTGACGAGCGCCGCGCAGCCGACCACGTCCGCCACCAGCAGCTGCATCGCCCGCACCGGACGAGGGGCGCCGGGGTAGCCGACAGCCTCGCGCCACAGCGTCCGTCCCCACGGCAGCATGAGCAGCAGGGCGACCAGCCCGACCCACAGCTGAGCGGCAGCGAGCCCGACCGCGACGAGGAAGCCGGCCACCCCGAGGTCGGTGATCGCCCGCCGCTTGCCGAGGAACACACCGAGGTAGGCCCGCGAGCGCAGCTGCGGCACCAGGCGCAGCAGCTGCGGGAACCCGGCAAGCCGTCGCCGCTCGGACACGAAGCTCGCGTACGTGCCCGGCATCACGCGGTGATGCATCTGCGCGTCCGGCGCGAAGCGGAAGCCACCCGTCGCCGCGACCGTGGCGCCGAGGACGACGTCCTCACCGAACGCCCGTCCGGACAGCAGCCGCTTCGCCCCGAAACCGCCCGCCCGCACGAACGCGTCACGCCGGAGGGCGAGGTTGGCCGTCTCGTACAAGCCGGACGGGTTCGGCACGTCGAGGCTGCGCCCCCACGGCCCGGCCCAGCCGCCGGGCTCCGGGCTGGTCCGGCCTTGCACGATGTCGATCGAGTCGTCGAAGGCGCCGACCAGCCCGGTGAGCCATCCAGGGGTCGGCAGGCAGTCGTCGTCGGTGAACGCGATGAGCGGCGCCCGGGACTGCGCGATCGCGGTGTTCCGCGGGACGGCGGGTCCGTCGTGGAACGCCAGCCGCAGCGCCCGCAACCGCAACGCGTCCTGCGCGCAGCGTTCGGTCAGCACCTGCCACGTGCCGTCCTCGGAGCCGTTGTCGGACACCACCACCTCGAAGTCGGGGTGGTCCTGCGCCGCGAGCGCATCGAGCAGGCCGGCGAGCAGGCTCGCCCTGCTGTGACTGGAGACGACGACGGACACCGCGGGCGCCGCGCCGGCGAAGCTGGGGCTCTCCGCGGTGGCGATCGGTACGGCGCTCGCCATCCGGGGTTCGGTCACGACGTCCCCGCAGCGGCGAGGTGGATGTCCTCCAAGGTGTTCGCGAAGCGGTCGACGCGGTAGTTCGCGGCGGTGGCGAGGCCGCCGTTGATGAGCCGCCGCCGCAGCGCCTCGTCGGAGCCGAGCGCTCGCACCGCCGCCGCGACGGCGTCCGGTGCGTCGATCGGGACCTCCAGGCAGTTCAACCCGTCGGTCAAGAACTCCGCCGAGCCGCCGCGCCGGGTCGCGACGACGGGCGTGCCCTGCGTCATCGCCTCGAGCGGCACGAGGCCGAACGGCTCCTCCCACCGCGACAGGAACAGGAGCGCGTCGGCCGCGGCGTACACGCCCGCGAGCTCGTTGCGGGCGACGAAGTCGACGCAGGTCAGCCGGTCGTTGACGCCGAGGTGGCGGGCCAGCACCAACAGCTCCTCGCGGTGGCGGCCGTCGCCCGCGCCGACGATGTGCAGGGTCGCGTCAGGCAGGTCGCTGAGGGCGTGTACGGCGATGTCGAAGCCCTTTCGTGGCTCGACGCGCCCGACCATCAGCAGCTTGCCGGTCCACGGTCGCGGCGTCGGTCGGCGGGCAGGGAAGTCCGCCGGGTCGGTGCCGAGCGGCACGATCTGCGACTTCGAGAAGGTGATCGTCGCCTCGGCCTTGGCCCGCCGTCGCAGGTAGTCGCTGGCGAACGCGACGATCGCGGTCGGCGGCAGCTTCGGCGCCGCCGTCGGGAGCCCGGTCAGCTGGGTGACCAGCGAGCCGAGCCAGCGAGGGCGCCTGCCCCACGCGGCGGTCCACGCGTCGACGTTCGGCGCGTAGACCAGCCAGTCGTCCTCCATGACCGCGACGATCGGGTACGAACGCTCGACGCACGTCCAGACGAGGCCGACCGACATGCCGCCCATCGCCCACAGCGACACGACGTCGGGCTCGACCTCCGCCAGCACCTCTTGCAGGTGGCGCTGGTTCTCGCGCTCGATCCGCAGTCGCTCGCGCGGCGGCGGCCGGCGCAGCTGATGGTCGTGCCAGTACCACTCCAGGAGGCGGCGGACGTGCGCCTCGGCCTCGTCCTGCGCCGGATCGTGGAACGTCGTGGTCGTGGTCAGCACGGTGACGTCGTGGCCGTTCGCCCGCCACGACTCGACGGTGTCGCGGCAGGACAGCTCGTACCCACCGACCGCGTGCGGCGGGTACAAGTTGATCAGGACGAGGACTTTCACGGCTGACGCTCCGCGAACCGATCGGGGTGAGCCCAGGCTTGCGCCTGCAGATCGAACATCTCGGCGCGGGTCACGTCGCCGCGGCGTCTCGCCGATCGCGCGACGCGACGGCACGCCAGCGCGTTCGTCGCCTGCCACAACCGGGTCGCGGCCGCGGTGTGGTGGCGCCGGTAGACCACGACGCTGTTGGGGATCCACGCCGCGGGGGAGCGGGTGCCGTAGCGCTGCGCCCCGGAAGCGTTGCCGATGTGGCGTACGACGGCGTCGGGCGCGAGCCAAACCTCCCAGCCCGCTTCGCGGGCTCGCCAGCACCACTCGAGGTCCTCGCCGTACATGAACAGCGACTCGTCGAGCCCGCCGAGCTCGTCGACCGCCGCGCGGCGCAGCAGCACTGCGGCTCCCACCGCCCAGTCCACCTGGCGCTCCACCTCGTGTCCGCGCAGCGCGTCGTAGCCCGGGCGGTTGCTGGCGAGGGTCACCCGGATGGACGGGAACGGCCACGCGCTCGCCTCCCGCGTCCCGTCGGGGCGGCGCAGCGTCGGGGTGACCGCCGCCGCCCGCGGATGGCGTTGCGCGCAGGACACCATCCGGTCGAGTGCGCCGGGCTCGGGCCACGCGTCAGAGTTGAGCAGCAGCACCCACGGCGCGCTCGACCGACGCAAGATCGTGTTGACCCCGCCGGCGAACCCGAGGTTGTCTCCGCCGGCGTCGAGCTCCACCTGCGGGTACGCCGCGGCGACCGCTTGCGCCGTACCGTCGCCGGACCCGTTGTCGCGCACCAGCACCCGGATCCCAGTCGGCGTGGCGGCGAAGAGCTCGGCGAGCGCAGCCAGCGTCGTGTCGCGGGTGTTCCAGGTCACCATTGCGACGTCGACCGCAGGCCCGGTGACCGGCATGGGGCCTATCTAAGCGCCGCTGGACCTCCGGACGGCCGCGACCCGGCGCAGCCGTCTATCCTGTCTGCGGTCATGAGCATGCCTTCGACGTACGAGCTGAGCTCGCAACAGGCACTCGAAGCCGAGTCGATCCACATCTTCCGTGAGGTCGCCGCGGAGTTCGAGCGTCCGGTTCTGCTGTTTTCGGGCGGCAAGGACTCCGTGGTCATGCTCCACATCGCGTCGAAGGCGTTCTGGCCGGCGCCGATCCCGTTCCCCGTCATGCACATCGACACCGGGCACAACTTCCCGGAGGTCCTCGACTTCCGGGACCGCACCGTCGAGCGGCTCGGGCTGCGCCTGGTCGTCGGCAGCGTGGAGGAGTCGATCGCGAAGGGCCGCGTCCGCGAGCGGCCGGACGGGATCCGCAACCCGCTACAGACCGTGACCCTGCTCGACGCGATCAACGAGGGCCAGTACGACGCGGTCTTCGGCGGCGCCCGGCGCGACGAGGAGAAAGCCCGCGCCAAGGAGCGCGTCTTCAGCTTCCGCGACGAGTTCGGTCAGTGGGATCCGAAGAACCAGCGGCCCGAGCTCTGGTCGCTGTACAACGGGCGGCACCACAAGGGTGAGCACATCCGGGTCTTCCCGCTGTCGAACTGGACCGAGCTCGACATCTGGAGCTACCTCGCCAGCGAGAACGTCGAGCTGCCGAGCATCTACTTCGCCCATGAGCGCGAGGTGTTCCAGCGCGACGGCATGTGGTTGCCGGTCAGTCACCTGACCAGGCCGCGCGAGGGCGAAGAGGTCGTCACCCTCACGGTTCGCTATCGCACCGTCGGCGACATCCCCGTGACGGGCGCCGTCGAGTCGACCGCGAGGACCTACGAAGAGGTCATCGCCGAGGTCTCGGCGACCCGCATCACCGAGCGTGGGGCTACCCGCGCCGACGACCGGCTGACCGAGGCGGCGATGGAAGACCGCAAGCGCGAGGGCTACTTCTGATGCGGACGAACCACTGATGGAGCTCTTGCGATTCGCGACCGCCGGAAGCGTCGACGACGGCAAGTCGACGCTGATCGGCCGGCTCCTCTACGACACCAAGTCGATCTTCGAAGACCAGCTCGAGGCGGTCGAGCGGACTTCCCGCGCCCGTGGCGACGAGCACGTGAACCTGGCGTTGCTGACCGACGGGCTTCGCGCCGAGCGCGAGCAGGGCATCACCATCGACGTCGCCTACCGCTACTTCGCGACTCCCAAGCGGTCGTTCATCATCGCCGACACCCCCGGCCACATCCAGTACACCCGCAACATGGTGACCGGCGCCTCGACCGCGAGCCTTGCGCTGGTGCTGGTCGATGCGCGCAACGGCATCGTCGAGCAGTCGCGCCGGCACGCGTTCATCACCTCGTTGCTGCGAGTGCCCCACCTGGTGGTCTGCATCAACAAGATGGATCTCGTCGACTACGACGAGCGCGTGTTCAACCGGATCAAGGACGAGTTCCGCTCCTTCGCCGCGAAGCTGGACATCGGCGACCTGTCCTTCATCCCCATCAGCGCGCTGCACGGCGACAACGTCGTCCATCGGTCGGAGAACATGCCGTGGTACGACGGCAGCTCCCTGCTGCACCACCTCGAAGACGTCCACATCGCCAGTGACCGCAACCTGATCGACGTACGGTTCCCGGTCCAGTACGTCATCCGTCCGCAGTCGACGGCCTACCACGACTACCGCGGCTACGCCGGCCAGGTCGCGGGCGGCGTGATGAAGCCGGGTGACGAGGTCGTCGTGCTGCCCAGCGGCATGAAGGCCACCATCGCCGGGATCGACACCGCGCAGGGTGAGGTCGCCGAGGCGTTCCCGCCGATGTCGGTGACCGTGCGGTTGACCGACGACATCGACGTGTCCCGCGGCGACATGATCTGCCGGCCGCACAACCAGCCCACCGTCAGCCAGGACATCGACGCCACGATCTGCTGGCTCGCCGACGAGCCGATGCGCGAGCGCGGCATGTACGCCATCAAGCACACGACCCGCGCGGCGCGGGCACAGGTGCGGGGCCTGGACTACCGGATCGACGTCAACACGTTGCACCGCGACGAGAGCGCGGACTCGTTGTCGCTCAACGAGATCGGTCGCGTCAAGCTGCGTACGACGGTGCCGCTGTTCGCCGACGAGTACCGCCGCAACCGGACCACCGGGTCCTTCCTCGTCATCGACGAGTCGTCGGGCGCCACCGTCGGCGCCGGGCTCGTCCTGTGAGCGACTCCCGCACGGACTCCGAGCTCGCGCGCGACCTGGCCACCAGCGCCGGGAAGCTGCTGCTCAAGCTGCGCGCCGACCGTGGCTTCAGCGACCCGTGGAAGCTGCGGGACGCCGGCGACCACGACTCGAACGTGCACCTGCTCGAGCTGCTGGCCGAGGCGCGGCCCGACGACATCGTGCTGTCCGAGGAGTCGGCCGACGACCAGCGCCGCCTCGAGGCGGATCGGGTCTGGATCATCGACCCGCTCGACGGCACGACGGAGTTCGGCGAGCCGGACCGCACCGACTGGGCGGTTCACGTCGCGCTGTGGCAGCGCGGCCAAGGGCTGACCGACGGCGCCGTCGCGCTGCCCGCGCGCGGCATCACGCTGTCGACGGCGGACCCGCTGCCGACGCGAGGCGACCCGGCGCGCGAGCCGCGGCTCGCGGTCAGCCGCACCCGCCGTCCGCCGTGGGTGGTCGACGTCGCGGAGAAAGTGTCCGGCGCGCTCACCCCGATCGGCAGCGCCGGGATGAAGGCGATGTCGGTGGTGTTGGGCGAGACCGACTGCTACCTGCACAGCGGCCGGATGAAGGAGTGGGACTCCGCGGCGCCTGTGGTGGTCGCCGCCGCCGCCGGTCTGCACACCAGCCAGCTCGATGGCTCGCCGCTGGAGTTCAACAAGCCGTCACGGCTCACCGAGCAGCTGCTGATCTGCCACCCGTCGCTCAGCGAGGCGCTCATCTCGGCCTCGGCCGGAGCCAAGCTCTACTAGCTCGCGATGCCAACCGTTCTCGTCACCGGGGCGTCGCGCGGCATCGGGCGCGCGACCGTCGAGCGGCTGGTCCGGGAAGGCAGGACCGTCGTCGCCGCCGTACGGCGGGACAGCGACGCCTCGTCGCTGGTCGACGAGTTCGGCGTGCGGGTCCAGCCGGTGTTGCTCGACATCGCCGACCCGAAACAGCTGGCGTCGCTGGACAGCCGCCTGCCCGAGGCGCTCGACGCGGTCGTCAACAACGCGGGCATCGTCGTCGGCGGCCCGGTCGAGGCCGTGGCCCTCGACGAGCTGCGCCGCCAGCTCGAGGTCAACCTCGTCGGTCAGGTCGCAGTGACCCAGCTGGTCCTCCCCCGGCTGCGGCGCTCACGCGGCCGGATCGTGTTCGTGTCCTCGGTATCGGGGCGCATCGTGACGCCGATGACCGGCGCCTACAACGCCTCGAAGTTCGCCCTGGAGGCGATCGCCGACGCGATGCGGATGGAGCTGTGGCCCTGGCGCATCGAGGTCTCAGTGGTCGAGCCGGCGCAGACCGACACGGACATGTGGCGCCACGCCGACGACCAGCTCGAGGAGTCGGTGGCCGCGGTGCCGCAGCACCAGCGAGAGCTCTACGCCCAGCACATCGAGGGATTTCGCAGAGCCATCCCGAAGTCACAGAAGCTCGCGACGCCGGCCGCCGACGTCGCGGACTGCATCTTCCGGGCGCTCACCGAGCGCAAGCCGCGACCTCGTTACATCGTCGGCGCGATGCCGCGGTTGCAGTACCGGACGTCCCGGCTGCTCCCCACCCGCGTGCTGGACGCGGTCATTCGCAGCCACTCGGGAATCAAGCACCGCAGCTAGCTTCGGCTCCTCGGCTCACGCGGGGGTCGGGTGTTACGGCGCCGTGTTGGCCTCGGCCTTCTCCTCGAGGTGCGCGCCGCCCGGCTCGGCGCGGCGCGAACGGGCGCGGAAGCGTCGCTCGACCTGGTAGTACGACAGCGACGCGAGTGCGAAGGCCACCGCGAGGACGGCGAGCGCGCGCAGCGCGAGCGGCCACGACCGGGTGTGCCCGCCCACCTCGCTGACCGCGAACACGCTCCACAGGTACAGCGAGTACGAGATCACGCCGACCCACACGATCGGCTTGCTGGCGAGGAACCGGTCGAACCACCACGGACGGTTCCGCGGCGCGATCATGACGGCGGTCGACAGCGCCGTCAGCAGCAAACCGTACTGATAGACCCACGACGCGAGGTAGCTCGCGCGGATGGTCGCGACGATCAGGAACACCACGCCCGCGGAGCGGACCAGGTTCGGGATCCGGCGTGACATCGGCAGCAGCGCGATCGCGCAGCCGGCCAGCATGTCCTGGAAGCGCAACAGGCCGAGGTGGTAGTTGAGCACCACGTTGCCGTTGTGGTGCAGCAGCCAGATGCGGCCGAGCGAGCACCCGGCAACGCCCAGCACCGCGAGCCAGCCGATCACCTGCTTCGGCACGTCGAGCCACAACAGGAGCAGCAGCGCGATCGACCACGCGATGTAGAACTCCCACTCGACCACCAGGGTCCAGACCTGGGAGAGCCCGAACGGGAAGTTCGACGCGTGCGGCTTCCCGTAGAGCGTGTAGGTGAGGACGCGAGCCAGGCCGTGCGCCTGCGCTTTCCCGTCGCTGTGGGCGAGCTGGTAGTAGCCGAGCGCGAGCACGATGAAGGTGAACAGCGCAGGGAGCAGGCGGCGCGCCCGGCGCCGGTAGAAGCCCCACAGGTCGATGCGCCCGCGCCGCTGCGCGTCGGCAACGAGGATGTCGGTGATCAGCATCCCGGACAGCACGAAGAACAGGTCCACCGACAGGAACCCGCCGCGCCCGACGTGCGTGAGCCACGGGACGAGGAAGGTCAGGTGGTAGAGCAGGATCGCAAGCACGGCGAGCGCTCGGACCCCGTCGAGCTCGGGTCGGTAGCCGAGCTTCTGCTCCGGCGGGCTGGTCACTGGTCGAGCAGCGCCAGGATGCGGGCAACGGCGTCGGGGACGGCGACCTCGGTCGTGTCGATGACCAGCTCGGCGTCGGTCGGTGCCTCGTACGGGTCGTCGATGCCTGTGAAGCCCTTGATCTCGCCGGCCCGCGCCTTCGCGTACAGCCCTTTGACGTCGCGCCGCTCGCACTCCTCGATGGGTGTCGACACCCAGACGAGGACGAACGCGCCAGGACCGCCGGCCGCCTCGACGATGCCGCGCACCCAGCGGCGGGTCGCGTCGTACGGCGCGATCGGCGCACACACCGCCACCCCGCCGTGCTTGGTCACCTCTGCGGCGACCCAGCCGATCCGGCGGATGTTGATGTCGCGGTCCACCTTGGAGAACCCGAGGCCGCGCGACAGGTGGGTGCGCACGACGTCGCCGTCGAGCAGCGTCACGGCGCGTCGGGTGGCGAGCTCGTCGACGAGCGCTCGTGCGATCGTCGACTTGCCCGACCCGGACAGCCCGCTCAACAAGACGGTCCGGCCGCCGTTCGCCGGCTGGGGAACCGTGTCGACCGACAGCTGCTCCCCGGAGCTGTACTTCGAGGCGATCTCCCGGCCGCGCGTGGCCGCGTCCGCCGGGGCGAGCGGGACCTCGACCGTCGCTGTCGCGGCCGACCGCCATGCGCCCGCCCATGCGCGGTGGCGAGCGTCGTCGCTTCGGACGCCGGCCGACGCGAGCAGCAGGATCGCGCCGTCGGGCAGCGGTCCGGCCGGCACCGCCTCGGGAACCGCGACGACGACGGGTGCGGCGCTGAACACATCCTCCGGCCGCTGCCAGCGCGGGGCCCGCAGCCCGACGACGGCGCCGCCGTCGTGGCGCGCGACCGGCGTGCCCTCCTCGTCGAGGTAGTCGTCTCCGTCGCTACCGGGAAGCGCATCCGGTGGGAGCAGCCCCAGCAACACCTGGTCGAGCTGAGCGAGTCCGGCGTCGTCGAGAGTGACTACAGGCACGTCAGGACACTAACTGCCTGTCGTCGAACGGCTGGCCGGTGATGGCGGCCCTCATGGCGGGGTCGAGCGCTCGCCCGTCGCGCTGCCGCCCGATCTCGGCGGGGCTCGGTGGCAGCGTGACGCGGCGGGAGACCCGGTCGAGGATCGGCCGCTCGACGAGATGGAAGCTGGTCACGGCGGCGAACGCCGTCATCGCCAGCCACAGCGTCCCCCGCTCGAACTGATGGTTGCGGCTGACGAGCGTGCCGGCCAACAGTCCGAGCGTGCTGTTCCACAGGTAGACGCCGTAGGAGATCTCGCCCAGGTAGGAGATCGGTCGCCAGGCGAGCAGCCGCGACACGATCCAGCGCGGCGCCCCGAGCAGCCCGTAGATGAGGCCCGCCGAGGCGAAGGCCGTGACGGGGAACCAGACCGTGTAGGTCGAGCGCGTGAAGACGTTGGTGTCGGCGTAGGCGAACCCGAGGATCGTCAGGCCCGCGGTCCCCAGGACGATCCCGACCGCGCGATTGAGCAGATGCGGCCAGCGCCACAGGGCGAGCGCGAGCAGGCAGCCCACGAACAGCGCGTCCATGCGGGTGTCGACGCCGAAGTACGTGCGGTAGGTCCAGCGCAACCCGTTCGGGTCGAGCAGGACGTAGCTCGTCTTCGGCGCGGTCGCGATGCGGTACACGATCGGCTCGATCACGCCGACGCCGGCGATCGCCGCTGCGACACCGACCCGCTTGCGCCACAGCGCGACGCCGAGGATCAACGGCCACAGCAAATAGAACTGCTCCTCGACCGACAACGACCACGCCCACGACACCGGGTTCGACGCGTGCGCGACGTAGGCGACCTTGATGTCCATCCCGTAGAACATCGCGACCGCGGCGTTGCCGAGCGCCGAGCCCATGGACTGGCCGAGCCGGCCGGAGACCGCGATGAAGCCGCCGAGGGCGAGCACGAGCGCGGGGAGCAACCGCGCCGCACGTCGAAGGTAGAAGTGCCCGCCGTCGATGCGGCCGGTCTTGTCACGCTCCCTGAGCAGCAACGTCGTGATCAGGTAGCCCGACAGCACGAAGAACGCGATGAGCCCGAAGTCGCCACCGGGGATCTTGCCGCCGTGCAGGCCGAGGACGCCGATCATGCCGATCCCACGAATCCCGTCGAGGTCGCGGCGCCGTCCCATGAGCCGATCCTTCGTTTCGTCGATCTTCGAACTGTAGGGGTCTGTCTTCTCTAGCAGCATCAACGAGCGACAGGCGTCACGATCACGCGGTCTTTGGGGCAGACTCGGTCGCGTGGACTTCTCGCTGACCGAAGAGCAGAAGGCGTTTCGCGCGAGCGCGCACGACTGGGCCGCGGCAACGCTTGCGCCGGAGGCCGCGCTGCGCGACCGAGAGGGTCGCTGGGATCCCGAGATCTGGAAGTCCCTCGGCGCGCAGGGCCTGGCCGGTCTGCCGGTGGCCGAGGAGTACGGCGGTGCCGGCGCCTCGGTCATGGACTGCGTCATCGCCAACGAGGCGATCGCCGAAGGCGGTCACGACGGCGGCTTCAACCTGTCGATGGGCGCCCACTGGGTGATCGGCGCGGTGCCGATCTGGCTGCACGGCACCGAGGAGCAGAAGCGGCGCTGGCTGCCCGGTCTGTGCGACGGCTCGATGGTCGGCGCGTGGGCATCGACCGAGCCCGAGGCCGGGTCCGACGCGGCGGGTCTGCAGACCAAAGCGGTCCGTGACGGCGAGGACTGGATCCTCAACGGCAACAAGATCTTCATCACCAATGGTCCGATCGCCGGCGTCTGCAACGTGCTGGCGCGCACCAGCGAGAAGGGCGCGACCGCGTTCATCGTCGACACGACGAACCCTGGGTTCCAGGTCGGCAAGGAGCTGGACAAGATGGGCTGCCGGTCGTCCCCGACCGCCGAGATCGCCCTGGTCGACTGCCGGGTTCCCGGCGACAGCGTCCTCGGCGAGGTCGACCAGGCGTTGTGGCGAGTGGCGTTCGAGTGCTTCGACTGGGAGCGGACCGTCATGATCGCCAGCGGCATCGGCGGCATGCAGGGCACGCTCAACACCTGCATCGCCTATGCCAAGGAGCGCAAGCAGTTCGGCCGGCCGATCGCGTCCTTCCAGGCGATCGCCCACAAGCTGGCCGAGATGAAGATCCGGCTGGAGGCGTGCCGCACCGCGGTCTACCGCGCGGCGTACCTCAAGCAGACCGGCGTCGAGCACCAGATGGAGGCGTCGATCGCGAAGTACCTCATCGGCGAGTACAGCGTGCAGAACGCGCTCGACGCGATCCAGATCCACGGCGGCTATGGCTACCTGCGTGACTTCAACGTCGAGCGCAGCCTGCGGGACGCGAAGCTCGCGACGATCGGCGGCGGCACCTCCGAGATCCAGAAGCTCATCATCAGCCGGCTGCTGCTGGGCGACTGAGCGGACCGGCATGACACAGCGCGATGACCTCCCGGAGGCGGTTCGCCCGCTCGCGGAGTTCCTGGGGACGTGGCACGGCGAGGGCGCCGGTGCGGTGCCGGGCGGGCTCGCGCCGGACTTCCCGTATCGCGAGGAGCTCACCCTGCGGTGCAACGGCATGCCCTGGATCGAGTACGCCAGCCGCACCAGCAACCCGGAGACCGGCCGTCCGATGCACACCGAGCTCGGCTGGTGGCGCCCGAAGCCGGCTGACGAGGACGGCAAGATCGCCGTCGAGATGGTCCTGGCACACGCCACCGGCGTCGTCGAGGTGCTGGTCGGCGAGCTCGTCGACGGTGCCAACGGCGTACACCTCGAGGTGGCCAGTGACGTCGTAGCGCGTACGCCGAGTGCCCCGGCGGTCGCCGCCGACCGGCGGATGTACGCGGTGCGCGGCGGCAAGCTGATGTACGCGATCGACATGGCGACGGGTGAGGCCGGGTTGGTGCCCCATCTCGCGGCCGCGCTCGATCCCGTCACGACGTGACCTACGGGGACGATCGGTCCCGCCGCGCGACCGAGAAGTATCTGCGCGAGACCGAGCAGATCCAGAAGGAGCACAGGCTCCCTCGGTACAACGCATACCGGCGCCGGCGGCGGCGTCGTTCCCGCCGCGCGCGGTTCGGGCGCGCCGTCGCGATCTGCCTGCAGCTCGGCGTGATCGCCGTGGTGGTGGTGCTGGCCGCCGCGGTGTGGATGTTCATCCACGCCCTCGACGCCACGGGCCGGTTGGCCGACGCCCGCACCGACATCGATCGGGTGCGGGCCGACTTGCTCGCCGGGCGCAGCGCGGAGGCGGACATGCTCGCCGCGCAGCACGACGCGCTGGCCGCACACAGTGACACCCACGACCTGATCTGGGACGCCGCCTCCTGGCTGCCGCCGGTGAAGACCGTGCGGGGCATCACCACGGCACTCGACACCCTCGCCACTCAGGCGCTGCCCGACGTCGTGCAGGTGGGCAGCCGGTTGAGTCCGGGCGAGCTTCGGATCGGGCCGAACCACATCGCCCTGGCGCCGCTGGTCGCCGCCGCGCCGACGATGCGCCAGGCAGCGGCGGCGGCGATCCTCGCCCGCACCGAGGTGGCGAGCCTGCCCAGCGGGTGGATCGGGTTGATCTCGACCGCTCGCAGCAAAGTGCTCACCGAGCTGACCTCTCTGGCCGGTTCGGTCGACGACGTGGCCCGGTTCGCGACGGCCGGACCGGACATGCTCGGGTTGCACGGCCCGCGGCGCTACTTCGTCGGCATCCAGAACAACGCAGAGGCCCGAGCGACCGGCGGGCTGGTCGCGGCGTACGCCGTCGTCACCGCCGACCACGGCCGCATCCACGTCGTGGAGCACGGCAACGACGGAAAGCTCCAGGCGTTCACCGCCGCGAAGCCGGTGATCCCGCTCGACGCCGACTATGCGCACGAGTACGGCAACTACGAACCGGCGCAGCGCTGGATCACCAGCAACGTGTCACCGGACTTTCCGGTGGCCGCCGACATCTGGGCGCATCTGTGGGAGGAGCAGACCGGCGAGCACATCGACGGCACCTTCGGCGTCGACCCGGTCGGGCTGGCGCAGATCCTCGGCGCGGTCGGCCCGGTGACCGTCCACGGGTACCCGGGCGAGTTCAGCGGGTCGAACCTCGCGACGTTCATCGAGTCGACGGAGTACGTCGCGTTTCCCGGTCTGGACAACACCCGGCGCAAGAACTTCCTCGGTGACGTCGGTGACGCGGTGATCAAGAAGATGCTCTCGGGTGCCGGCGATGCGCAGGCGATCGCCTCGGCGCTGGGCAGCGCCGCCGGCGGCGGCCACCTGTCGCTGTGGTCGATGAACGACAGCGAGGAAGGGCAGATCGTCGGCACCCCGCTTGCGGGAGCACTTCCGGCGACGACGGCGCCGTTCGCGTCGCTGAGCGTCGACAACGCGACGTCGTCCAAGCTCGACTACTACCTCGACCGGTCGCTCACCTACCAGGCCGGCGGCTGCGGCTCGTCACGACGCGAGTCGACGATCACGGTGACTCTCGACAACACCGCGCCTCGCCACGGGCTGCCCGAGTACGTTCGGAGCATCACCCTCCCCGGCGGGGAGCCCGCGGTCGAGCAGGTCCCGAACAACACGCTGTTCGTGTTCATCCACGCCACCGACGGCGCGGCGCTGGAACGAGCCACCCTCGACGGCCACCCGGTCGCGGTGGGTGAAGGTGTCGAGCGCGGGCATCCGGTCTACTTCGTGTCGGTGAAACTGAGTCCCGACCTACCTCGCACAATCGTGCTGCACCTGTCCGAGCCGACGACGTCGGGAGCGGCGACGACTCAGGTGCAGCCGCTTGCTCGCCCGCAGCAGACGACCCTGGATGTGCCCAAATGCGCGTGAATGATCTCGACGCCGCCCGTCACGCTCAGACGCCCGGCGTACCCCGCTCGACGACGCACGTGCTCGGCCCGACCCAGCTTCGGTATTGCGTGCGGAGCTACGCGCCGAGCTCGCCGGTGAGCGTTGCCGAGCCGAACGGCGACACCGTCTCGATCCACACCAACAACGTGGGCGCGGCTTGCACGGTGCTTCCCTACGACGTGGTGTGCGGCGGAGCCGGACGTGCGGTGGTGGCGACCGGCGTGGGCGCGGACGGGAACCCGGCCACCTCCTCGGCGACGCCCGCGACGCTGGCGCGGCCGGCGACGTGCGCACCGACCCCGAGCGCCCACGCCGCCGCCGGGGGCGGGTTGTCGACGGCGAGCACCGTGCTGATCGTGGTGGCGGCCGTGGTGGTCGCCGGGGGGCTCGCGCTCGCCCTCCTGCTGCGGCGTCGCCGAGCCGCCGAGGGCTGACCTCCGTTCAGCCCAATGCGCGAGCTGTTGTGACATGCGACACTTTGCCAGGGGGACGACGGTCCGGACGGAGAGCAAGATGGGCGCTCGGGTGCGCCGCGGAGCACGGCGCTATCTCGTGGTTTCGGTGCTGGCGGCACTTGCCGTGATGACGGGTGCCCCAGCCGTCGCCTTCGCGACTTCGCTGCCCGCAGCCGCGAGCGACACGAGTGCCACCCCGGGCGTACCGACGTCGACCATCGAGGCGACCAGCGCCGGCTCGGTGACCTACTGCGTCTCGAACTACGCGCCGAACAGCGACGTCGTCGTGGTCAACCGGCTGACCGGGGTCAGCAAGACGATCCACACGGACGCGACCGGTGCGGGCTGTACGACGATCCCCGTCTCGAGCGCCTGCCGCAGCACGGTCAGCCAGACGATCGTCGCCACCGGAACCGACGCGACGGGAAAGCCCGCCACCTCGCAGGTCACCTACAGCGCGCCGCCGGACCCGACCAAGTGCCACTCGGCGTCGCCGACGCCCACGCCGACGAAGACCTGCGCCGCCACCCAGGCGATCCTGAGCGTCTACATCGTGCCCGAGGGAGCCCGGCTGCGCGGTCACGCCTGCGGCTTCACGCCGGGCGAGCTCGTCTACATCTACCTGCACTCGGCCCCGGTGTTCGTCGGCAGCACCGTCGCCGACGCCGACGGCGTCGCGGCCAAGCACGTGAACGTTCCCAAGTGCATCGCACCGGGACAGCACGAGTTCATGATGGTCGGGCAGTCCTCCGGCAACGTGGCCACCGCCACGTTCACCATCACCAAGTCGAACGCTTGCCCGTCCAGCGGCGGATCCGTGGTCGCGGTCAGCGCGGGTAGCGGCGGCAGCACCGGCGGCACCGGCAGCGGTGGCGGTTCGCTGGCCTTCACCGGCGCCGACATCGCGGCGATGGTGCTGGTCGCGCTGGTGTTGCTCGCGCTGGGCGCCGCGCTGGTCACCGTCCGCCGGCGTCGGGACGCGACTAGCGCGTAGGCGGCGTACGCCTCAGATCCGCGAACACCCCGCGGGGCCGCGGCAGCCGGATGGTCACGGCAGGCGCGGGCGCCGGGCGGCTCGCCAGCTCCCGGTCGGCCGCGAGCAGGATGTCGATGCAGCGCGCGGGCTGCGGGCTGGCGTAGAGGTAGCCCTGGCCGAGGTCGCAGCCGAGCCGGTCGAGTGCCCGCTGCTGGGCGGAGTCCTCGACCCCTTCCGCGACGACGATCCGCTGCATTGCATGCGCCATCTCGACGATCGCGGTGACGATTGCGGCGTCGGCGGGTGAGCGGTCGATGTCCGTGACGAAGCTGCGGTCGACCTTGACGACGTCGACCGGCAGCGACCGCAGGTGCACCAGCGAGGAGTAGCCGGTGCCGAAGTCGTCGAGCGCGATGCGGATGCCGGCGGCGTGCAGCCGCTGGAGGGTCGCGACCGCCTCCTCGAGGTCGGCGATCGGTGCGGTCTCGGTCACCTCGATGCCGAGCTGACCACGCGGCAGGCCCGCGCTTGCGACGAGATCGCTGATCCACTCGCCCAGCCGGCAGTCGCTGAGCTCGGCGGCTGAGACGTTGACCCACACCGGGAGGGCAGCCTGGTCCCACCGGGCCGATGTCCACTTCGTGGCCTGCGTGAGCGCGGTCTCGACCACCCGCTTCGTAAGCGCGCTGATCGTGCCGGAGGACTCGGCGAGCGGGATGAACTCGTCCGGCGGGACGACTTGGCGGTTCGGGCGGCGCCAGCGGACCAGCGCCTCGACCGCGCCGATGTGCCCGGTCCGCAGGTCGACCTCGGGCTGGTAGACGAGCTCGAGCTCGTCGTCGCGCAGGGCGCGCTGCAGGTCACTGACAGTGACCGGTGGCGACGCCATCAGTCGACGGTACGACCGGGGCCTGCCGAGCGGTCCGGTGCCGGTCGAAGATGGTCCCAAGATGGCCTGCGCGGACTATGTTGCAGCGCGCGCAGGGGCAACGGCGCGCCGAGATTGGATGGTCCGGGAGGGTCAAGGTCGGCGGGGTCGGCTGCCGAGACACAATGTAACGGGTGTTACGTGTGGTACGACGGGCGAGGGGAGAACGTCGGTGCGGTGGTCCGGCAGCGCGCGCCAGCGTGCCCTGCTGACCCTCGTCGCCGTGGGCGCGACGGTGTGCGGTGTTGCGTCACCGGCAGCCGCCACCGGCGCGAGCCCCGCCGTGTCGCCGACCGGTACGACCGCGGCAACGCCACCGACCGTGTCGACGCCGGTCACGGCGTGCGCCACCATCGGCGCAGGCACCACGGGCCCCGCCGTCACGACGATCCAGACGCTGATCGCCACCACGGCTGACGGCGACTTCGGGCCGCAGACCGCCGCCGCGCTGTCGAAGTGGCAGTCCGCGCAAGGGATCCCGGCGACCGGCGTCGTCGACGCGGCCACCTGGGCGGTCATGCCGCCGGCCGTCGCTGAAGCGGCCTGCTCGCAGCGGATCGGTGGCGCCGGCTTCACAGTGAGCTGCGCCGTGCTGTCCGCCGGTGACACGGGCCCGGCGGTCGACGTGCTCGAGACCGCACTCGAGCTCGCGGTCGACGGCGAGTTCAGCGACGCCGTGGGCCAAGCGCTGGGAGCGGCCCAGCAGGCCGCGAGCCTGCCGGCGAGCGCGACCACCAACCGGCGTACCTGGCGGGCGCTCGCCCTCACCGGCACACCGGTCTGCACACCCGGCAGCACGACGCCCGCGCTGCCGAAGGACTACGCCGCGCAGCAGAAGGTGCGCAATCAGGTGGCCGCTCTCGCGGGCGCTCTGCTGGAACAACCCGGGACGACGACCAACAAGATCGCGCTGGCCGCGGTGGCGTTCGCCAAGCAGCAGATCGGCAAGCCGTACGTCTACGGCGGAACCGGCCCGACCGGGTATGACTGCTCAGGCTTGCAGATGACGTCCTACCTTCACGCCGGCCTGACGCTCCCGCGCGTCGCGGCGAGCCAGTACACCGGCTCGGGACCGACCGTGCCGCTGAACGACGCGCAGGCAGGCGACCTGCTCTTCTTCGCCAGCGACGTGACGCAGCCCGAGACGATCTACCACGTCGCGATGTACCTCGGCGGCGGCCAGGTGCTCGACGCCCCGCACACCGGCGCCACCGTCTCGATCCGCCCGCTGTGGACCACGGACCTGCTGCCGACCGCCGTGCGGCCGTCAGCCGGCCTGACACTTCCGCTGCGCCGGGGCGCGACCGGGTGGCCGGTGCTGCAGCTGCAACAGATGCTGAACCGGCTCGGCGCCAAGCTCACCGTCGACGGCGGGTTCGGCGCGGCGACCAGAGCCGCGGTGAAGGCCTGGCAGCAGGCGCATCAGCTCGCCCCGACCGGAGTGGTTCGGCTGCCGACCTGGCTGAGCCTGATCAACCCTTCACCGGCCGGCTCGACGCCGCCGACAACCACGCCGACCACCCCCACGACCTCGGGCGCAGCGCCACCGGCGCCCGGAAATGGGACGCCCCCGGGCGGTTCCGCGGCTGGATGAGACTGGATCTCCCAGCCGGGGCCGGTTGGACATGGACCGGCAGCCCGGGGGCGCGATGACCATCTGGAGTTCGCCGTACGCCGTCTCCCTTGCGGGTCGGGCGGCGCGTGGCTGCCACCTGCGAAGAGACGGCGACTAGCGGATGGTCACCTCACGTGTCCTACGACTACGCAAGTGTCGGACCACCTCCTTTCCCGTGTACTCACACGGTATCGGGGCAGGCAACCCGTCGGCATCCGGTTTTGGCGGGCCCGCTCCTGCGGTGGCGCCTCGGCCGGCCTTTTCTTGACGCCCCGGAAAGTGGCGCTCGCATGCGCTACGCTGTCCGACATCATCGCCCGGGATGACATCAGCAGAAGGAGCGGCATGTCATGCTGACGACTCGCCGTACGGTCACGACACTGGCCATCGCCGTGCTCGTGCCCGCAGGAGCATCCGTTGCCATGGCGACCGCCGTCTCGGCGTCGCCGCACACGGCTCTTCGCCCGGCCTACCCGCCGCCGCCCCCGCCGGTCACGCCGCCGTCGACCGGTCCGTCGACCGGCCCCTCCACGGGACCGTCGACCGGTCCGTCCACCGGCCCCTCCACGGGACCGTCGACCGGTCCGTCCACCGGACCTTCCACGGGTCCGTCGACCGGCCCCTCGACCGGCCCGACGAGCACCCCGAACCCGGTCAAGCACGACGCCTCGATCGGCAACGGCGGTCCGGTCGCTCCCGGCTCGCCGGCCAAGCTGACCGTGCCCAAGGGCACCTTCAAGCCGGGCAGCATCGTCAAGATCGTGATCCACGGCCCGCACGGCTACACCCACACCTTCATCCGCAAGGCGGACGCGAAGGGCGGCGTGAACCTGAAGGTCACGATTCCGAAGAACGCGCCCAAGGGCAAGTACGGCCTGGACCTCAAGGGCAAGTCCAAGGGCAAGAGCCAGACGGTCACCGGCGGCTTCAAGGTCGGGGGCTGATCGGCGCTCGCGCCACCTGCCTTACACGTGGGGGTCCGGCACCGACTCGGTGCCG
>DASZRO010000030.1 GCA_035550055.1 Mycobacteriales bacterium
TGGCGGCTGGACCAGGGAACCGACGCCGCGCTGGACGTCCTCACCGCCGCGTGGTGGGCCGCCGAGGCCGGCCAGCACGCCGTCCACATCACCCAGCACCTCCATGGCGGCATGGGCGCGGACATCACCTATCCGGTGCACCGGTACTTCCTGTGGGGCAAGCAGATCGAGCTCCTGCTGGGCGGCGCTTCGGCGCTGTTGGCCGAACTCGGCGAGGTCCTCGAGAACCACCACGACGCCGGCGACGCCGTCACGCTGTGACGCAGGATCTCGACGAGCTTCGGCGGCTGCGGCGGGCTCGCGACCGGATGGACCGGGAGTACGCCCAACCGCTCGACGTCGCGGCGCTCGCGCGTACGGCGCTGATGTCGACCGCCCACTTCAGCCGCCGCTTCCGCGAGGTCTACTCCGAGACGCCGTACTCCTATCTCATGACTCGCCGCATCGAGCGCGCGAAGGCACTGCTGCGCCACGGCGACCAAAGCGTCACCGACGTGTGCTTCGCGGTCGGCTGCTCCAGCCTGGGGTCGTTCTCCTCCCGGTTCACCGAGATCGTGGGCGAGACCCCCTCGGACTACCGCGCTCGCAACCACGACGACATGCGCGGCCTCACATCGTGCCAGGCGATGGTGGTCGGTCGGCCACCGCGCGAGCGGTCCAAGCCTGGAAAGCCCACGCCCTCCCGGTCGAGCAGTTTCGAAGAAGCAGGGGTACGGCGACGCTCTTAGGGTCGAGGCCATGAGCATCTCCGTCAGCGGCGTACACGTCACAGTCGACGACCCCGAGGCCGCGCTGGCCTTCTACCGGGACACCCTGGGCTTCGAGGTGGCCAACCGGGTCGACCAGGGTGGGTTCAGCTGGATCACCCTCACCTGCCAGGCCCAGCCCGGGCTGTCCATCGTGCTGTCGCAGCCGCACGGCGGCCGCTCCCAGGAGGACGGCGACGCGCTCGCTGCGTTGCTCGCGAAGGGGTCGCTGAACATGCTTCAGCTGCGCGCGGATGACCTCGACGCGACGTTCGACAAGGTGGCGGCAGCGCCCGGCGTCGAAGTCCTCCAAGAGCCGGCCGACCAGTTCTGGGGAGTCCGCGACGCGGCCGTACGGGACCCCGCCGGCAACATGATCCGCATCGCGCAGGCCTAGCGGCTCGGCGCCGGCGGAGCGGCGATCGCCGCAGTGAACGCGTCGAGCTCCGCCTTGAAGTGATCCCCGAGCCGCCGCAGGTCGGGCATGAACTCACGACAGGACTGCATGCCGACCGAGAAGTCGTCGCGATAGCTCCACGCCGTGATGTTCAGGCCGATCAGCAGCGTGATGGGCCCCATCGACCGCACCGCCACCACCGGCGCCCCGGCCAGCGAGAGCTCTCGTGGCCCGCGCACGTTGGAGACCACCACGTTGAACAGCGGGCGGCCCACCACACGCTGCACGACGCCGAGCGACTTCAACGTCATCTTGGCGAACACCAGGTAGTAGTCCTGCCACACCGCGAACAGCTCCGTGTCGCCCTGCGCCCACGCCCGCGCCGCACCGACGCTGTCCTTCACCTTGGCCAGCCGCTCCATCGGGTCGGCAATGTCCGAGCCCAGCGAGACGTACCAGTACGACATCCGGTTGCCCCAGCTGTCGAGCTCCTCGGGCGTGCGGAGCGACACCGGCATCGACGTGGTCAACGAGCGGTCGAGGGGCCTGCCGTGCTCGGCGAGATAGCGCCGCAGCGCCCCGCCGCACAACGTGACGAACACGTCGTTCACGGTTGCGCCGGACGCGGACGACAGCGCTCTGATCGAGGCGAGCGGCACCGTCAAATCCACGTAGATCCGGTCCGAGAGCAGCCGCTGGTTGAAGTGGGTCGACGGGCCCGCCATCGGGTTGACGATCGGCGGCGCACCGGATTTGCGGTGCGCCCGGTTGAACCGGACCGAGCTGATCGAGCGCCGGGTGACGGCGAGCACTTGGCGGTACTGGCTGGCCTGCGCTTTCAACGCGAACCTGATCAGCTGCCCGCCGGTCGGGATCGGCTCGCCCGCATCGGGCACCTCGCCGAGCGACTCGGGAGCCCCGCCGTCGAAGGCCAGCTCGAAGAACCGCACGCTCGCCTGACCGTCCATGATCGAGTGGTGGATCTTGAACACCAGCGCGACGCGGCCCCCTGAGAGGCCTTCCAGCACGGTCAGGTCCCACAGCGGCCGGTCACGCGGCAGCTGGCGGCTGGCGATGCGCGAGACCACCGCGTCGAGCTGCTCGTCGGTCCCGGGCGACTCGATCGTCTCGACCGTGACGTGGCGATCGACGTCGAAAGGGCCGACATCGATGAAGACCGGCCTGCCGAGCCCCAGCGGGATCTTGCGCACCTGCCAGCGCAATGGCGGGATCCGCGGCAGTCGTTCGCGTGCCCACGCTCGCAGCTCCTCGGCCGGGACCGGTACGCCGACACGCGGGCCGAGCACCGCGATCTTGATGGTGTGCATGTGCTGGCGCGCGTTCTCTTCCAGAACGTGAAGTGCGTCGACGCCGGACAGCTGCCTCATGACATCCCGGAACGCTACACAGCCGACTGGCGCCCGACGGCTCGCTGATAGGTTCGAACCGCGCTGTCGCCGGGGGTTTCAGGAGGATGCCATGCCGTTGAACCGTGACTTCATCGGTAGGTCGTACGCATCCGACGGCACGTTCGAGGTGGGGCGCGAGCACATCAAGCGCTTCGCGGACGCCATCGGCGATCCGAACCCGATCTACCGCGACAAGGCTGCGGCGCAGGCCGCGGGTCACCCCGACGTCATCGCTCCCCCGACCTTCCTGACCACCCTCGGCTTCTCGCTCGGCGGTCGCGGCGCGATGGCGGACGCGGACCTTGGCCTGGACTACAGCCGAGTCGTGCACGGCGAGCAGAAGTTCGTGCATCACCGCCCGGTACGCCCCGGTGACGAGCTGACCGCCACGACGTACATCGATGACATCCGCGACGCCGGTGCCAACGAGCTCATGGCGATGCGCATGGAGATCCGGACGACCGCAGGCGAGCTCGTCTGCGAGGCCACCAACGTCGTCGTGTCGCGAGGGACAGCTGCCGGCGCCTGAGGCGACGGCGGCGAGCAAGCCGGCCTCCTTCCCGTTCCACCGCAGGCTTCTCGCGCTCGAGCTGCCGACCGGCGACACCACGTCACACGACGCGCAGCCGCTGCTCCTGACGCTCGGGCTGCCGACGATCGGTCTCGCCTTCGCGATCACTATCCTGACGACGTACGGCCCGAGCAGTCTCGCCACGCTCAAGCACTCCTCGACTGCGAAGATCGGTGCGCTGTTCGGCGGCGAGGGGGCGTTCGCGCTCGTCATCCCGCTGTTCGCCGGGTTCCTCTCGGACCGGATCAGCGGCGGGACGAGGTTCGGCCGACGCATGCCGTTCGTGATGGTGGGGGCGCCGTTGGCCGCGGCCGGTCTGGTGCTGCTGACCCTGGCGACGAACCTGCAGTTCGCGGGCGTCTCGATCCTGCTGTTCTTCGTCGGCTACTACCTGTTCTATCCGCCGTACCGGGCGATCTACGCCGACCTGCTGCCCAAGCGACTGCTGCCCAGGGCGCAGTCCAGTCAGGGCATCATGCGCGGCGTCGGGACCGGACTCGCTCTCGTGTCCGGTGGCTTCTTGTACTCCATCTGGAAGCCACTGCCGTTCGTGCTGGCCGCCGGCATGCTCGGCGTCGCGACACTGCCGTTGCGACCGGTTCATCGGCTCAGCCGCCGGCTGCCGGAACCGCCGCGGGTCGAGCGTGACACCGGCAACCCGGTCGCCGAGCTGCTGGTGCACAACCGGCCGCTGCAGTGGTTCTCCGTCGCGAACGCGATCTGGGAGTACAGCTTCGCCGGCCTGAAGTTCGCGATCGTCCTCTACATCACGACCGGCCTCGACCGGTCGCACGCGCTCGCCTCCACGGTGATGACGGTCGTCGCGGTCGCCTACGTGATCGGTGCGCCACTTGCCGGTCGACTGGCGGAGCGGTTCGGCATCGTGCGCGTGATGGAGGTCTCGGCCCTGGTCTACGGGGTGCTGCTGTGCGTGGCGTTCTTCCCGCGGTCGATCGCGCCGATGCTGGTCCTGCTGCCGATCGGGTCGATCGCCGGGTCGATCCTGATGACCCTGCCGCAGGCACTGGCGTTCACGCTTGCGCCCGAGACCAATCAGGGCGCGGCCGCGGGAATCGTGGACTTCTCACGCGGCACGGGGGTGGTCCTCGGCCCGGTGCTCGTCGGGGCGGTGATCTCGGCTTTCAGCTCGACGCTGTCCTCGACGCACGGTTACGCGGCGATGTGGCCGATGATCGGCGTACCGATTCTGCTCACCATCCCGCTGCTGCGGATGCTGCGCCGAGCCGAGGCGCGCGCCCGGTCGGCGGGCTAGGAGCGCTTCGCGCGCTTGGCCGCCTGCTTGGCCGCACGCGCCTCGACGGCGGCCGCCTCGATCGGCTTGGCCTCCTCGAGCGTCGGCGCGCCACCGCCGAGATGCGCCGGCTGCCACCACTGTTCGTCCGCCGAGACCGGCGCGGGGTAGGACGCCTGCACCTTCTCGACGAGCGCCGTCAGCTCGGCATGAAGGGCCACGGTGAGATCCGCGACCGTTGCGTCCGCGGCGATCTGCATCGGCGCTGCGACCTCGATGACCACCGGTACGCCGCGTTGCAGCTTCGGCTTGCGGCCAGTGGTCCACACCCGGTGGCCGCCCCAGACCACGACGGGGATCAGCGGCACTCCGGCCTCGATCGCCATTCGGGCGGCACCGGACTTGATCTCACGCGGCACGAAGGCGCGGCTGATCGTCGACTCGGGGAACACCCCGACGAGCTCTCCGGCCTTCAGCGCCTCGACGGCGGAGCGATACGCCGCAGCGCCGGCAGCACGGTCCACCGGGATGTGGTGCATGCCCCGCATGAGCGGGCCGGAGACCGGATTGTCGAAGACGGACTTCTTCGCCATGAACCTGACCAGCCGCCGGGCGCGATAGTGCGCAGGCAGGCCCACGAACATGAAGTCGAAGTAGCTGACGTGGTTGCAGGCCAGCACCGCCCCACCGGAGGCCGGGATCTGCTCGACGCCTTCGATCGTGAAGCGAAACCCCAGCAGCCGGAACAAGGTCAGCGCGACGCGGATCACCGGCCGGTAGACCCATTCCCGCTGTCGTGGCCTCGTCATGACTGGACCTCCTCCGCGAGCAGCGCCTGCGCCAGCCGTGTCAGGTGAGACACCCGAGTCTGTTCGGCGGGCAGGAACGGCGGACCGCCGATGCGGCCGAGCAGGAGCGCGCAGCGGTCGCGAAACGGCGCCGCCAGCAGCTCGCAGTCCGGACCTGCCGCCCCCGGGTCGTCCCAGACGACGGTCGCCGCCAGCGGCTCGGCCGCCGCGATCGGCAGCCAGTCACGCATGACCGCGTCGGGGGCGCCGGCGCTCGTCGCCGTGACGGTCGCGCCGTCAGGCGCCGCGGCGGCAACGATCGCGTAGCTCACCTGTAGCAGCTCGGGAAGGCCGTCGACAAGCGCCTGTAGCGGCGCGCTGCTGGACAGCGCATCGTCGAGCAAGGTCAGGTCGTCGTAGAGCCGCCGTCTGCCGTGGTGGCGCTGGAAGCTCTCCACGACGACACCGCTCACCGACGTCACCGCGGACACCAACCGGTCTGCGAGGGCACCCGCCGGCAGCCCGACAATGAGGTCGTCCACCGCATGGCCACGGTCCCGGTCAACGACCACGATGCTCTCGATGTCCGCACCGACGTTGCCGAGCGCGGTCGCCACCCGGCCCAGGACACCGGGCTGGTCGGGCAGGCGCATCCGCAGCAGAAAGCTGGCGCCGCCACTCATAAGTGCACTCCATCAGACGGTGCTTCGGCGTCCGGCGTCACCCGGATCAGCACGAAGGCCGCTACCAGTCCGACCAGCGCGAACAACGCACCTACGCGAAACGCGGCATCTGCGCCGCGGGTGAACACGTAGTGCGTGAGGGCGACGCCGTGCCGCCCGCCGGGCGTCGACGCGGCGTGCCGCGCTGCCGCCGACGACACCGCGACGAGTGCCGACAGGCCGAGTGTCCCGCCGACCTGCTGGCCGACGTTGAGCATCGCGGAGGCGATGCCGGAGTCCTCCGGCCGCACGCCGGAGACCGCGCCGAGGGTGATCGGCACGAAGATGCAGCCCATCCCTGCGGCGACCAGGATGATCGCGGGCAGGACGTGCAACGCGTAGGACGACGACGGGGTCAGCGACGCCAACAGCAGCAGCCCGAAGCCGGCGAGGATCGTCCCGGCCGGGATCAGGATCTGGGGCCCGACTCGGGTGACGATCCGGCTGACGATCTGAGCCATCGTCAGGATCACCACACTCATCGGCAGGAAGCAGAACCCCGCCTCGAGTGGCGAGAAGCCGTGGACTTGCTGGATGTACTGCGTCAGGAAGTAGAAGGTCGCGAACACGGCGGCGCCGAGGACGAGCATCACGAGGTAGCAGCCCACGCGGGTGCGGTCTCGAAACAGCCGAAGCGGCATCAACGGCCGGCGCGACTGCGTCTCGGTGGCGATGAAACCGGTCAGCAGTACGGCGGCCAACGCAAACGAGACGAGGGTGGTCCGCTCGCCCCACCCGTCGGAGGCCGCGTGGATGAACCCGTACACGAGGGCGGCCATCCCTGCCGTCGAGGTGAGTGCGCCGGGCACATCCAATGAGCCGGCGTCGCCGGACTGCGACTCGGGGATGACCCGAGGAGCCATCGTCGCGATGAACAACCCGATGGGCGCGTTGACGAACAGCACCCAGCGCCAGGACAGCAGGTCGGTGAGCACACCGCCGAGGATCAGCCCGATTGCGGCGCCGGCACCTGACACTGCGGCGTAGACCCCGAGCGCCCGGTTGCGCGCCGGACCCTCCTCGAACGTCGTCGCGACGAGGGACAGTGCGGTCGGTGAGGCGATGGCGCCCCCGACGCCCTGCAGCGCTCGCATCGCGATGAGCCAGCCCTTGTCCTGCGCGAACCCGCCGAGCAAGCTCGCGGCGCCGAACAACGAGACCCCGATGATGAACATCCGGCGCCGTCCGAACAGGTCTCCGGTTCGCCCGCCGAGCAGCAACAAGCCACCGAAGACGAGGGTGTAGGCGTTGAGCACCCACGACAGGCCGTTGGCCGAGAAGTGCAGCGCGCGATGGATGTCGGGAAGCGCGATGTTCACGATGGTGGCGTCGAGCACCACCATCAGCTGGGCGGCGGCGATCACGGTCAGGGCGAGGTTCGGGTGCACCTCAGGTCGCGACCGGGCCGTCGCCGCCGAGGGATGCATGGCCCAATCCAACCAGCCGACCGCGCACGCCGAAGACGGTCATCAAGCATCATGGAGGCAGGAACCTCGCGCGGGACCCAGAAAGCCTCGCCGAGACACATCCCGTCCGTCGACGAATTGGAGCCGCCGTGTCCCCGCGGAGCATCCTCGCGATGATCGCGAGTGGCGTCATCGCCGTCGCGATCGGCGGAGCAGCGATCGTCGGGGCGACCGCCTCCGGTGCGCCGAGCCTGCCCGACGCGCCGGCGGCAGTGCCGGCCGCCGCCGTACCGCAGAAGCCCGCGCCGATCCTCCACCTGCCCACGACGCTGCGGCTGGTTACCCAGACCGCCGGCGTGGTCAAGCTCGACGCACGACACCAGGTCTTCAGCGACGCCGTGAACCGCCCGAGCTCTACGAGAGTGATCGGCACCGCGGCACTCACCTGCACCGGCGTCAACGGCGCTGCGCCCAGCGAGGTGTGCAACGGCGCGATCGCGTTGCGCGGTGGCGTCCTGCTGGTGAACGAGACGCTGGACATCAGGACCGCCCAGGTGACCGGCAGCGTCGTCGGCGGCTCGGGTGACTACGCCGGTGCGAGCGGCAACCTCACCGGCCAGGACCGGGGCGCGGGCAAGACCACCCTGACGCTGAACTACAGCCTCGGGTAGCCGCAGATCAGCCCGGCTGACGGCTCCGCTACCCCACTCGCCCGCAAGCTCGGCGTCGACGAGCAGACCCGCTGCCTCGTCCTCGGCCCGGTTCCCGCGCTCGTCGCCGCCCAGCTGTTCGTGCCGCACCGGCGGGCGGGCCGGGCTCCCTACGACGTAATCGTTGCGTTCTGCCGCGACCACCGCTCCCTGGACCTGCACGTCGCCCGGACGCCGACGCGCCTGTCGCCCGGCGGCGCGCTGTGGCTGGCTTGGCCGAAACGCGCCAGCGGCGTCGTGACCGACGTCGGCGAGGCGGAGGTACGCCGCGCGGGTCTCACGACCGGGCTGGTGGACGTGAAGATCGCCGCGATCGACGAGGTGTGGAGCGGCCTGAAGTTCCTTCATCGACGGCCGCATTAGCCTGGGGTCAACACACGCACAGCTGAAAGAGGCGATGTCGACGTGAGCGTCGACGCGGAGAAGTTCGCGGGATTCGGCCCCAACGAGTGGCTGGTCCTCGAGATGTACCAGTCGTACTTGAAGGACCCGAACTCGGTCGACAAGGCCTGGTGGGACTTCTTCGCGGACTACTCGCCGGGAAACACGCCGGTCGACAGCAGCCGGCCGACGCCCGCCGCGCCAGCAGGCGACAACGTGGGCGCCGCCACCGCGCCCGTGGCGCCGGCCCCACCGGCCAGCGCCCCGCCGACGAATGGGACGGCGCCTCCGGCCGCACCGGCGACCACGCCGACCGCGACCGGCGCCCCGCCGAGCCGGGCGCTGAAGGGCGCCGCCGCGCGGACTGTCGCGAACATGGAAGCGAGCCTGCACGTCCCCACCGCGACCAGCGTTCGCGGCGTGCCGGCGAAGCTGCTGATCGACAACCGAACGGTCATCAACAACCATCTCCGCCGCGGTCGCGGCGGCAAGGTGAGCTTCACCCACCTGATCGGCTTCGCCGTGGTGCGGGCACTCGAGTCGATGCCGGTGATGAACCACGCGTACGCCGAGGTCGACGGCAAGCCGGCGGTCGTCGAGCCGGAACACGTCAACCTCGGGCTCGCGATCGACCTGACGAAGGACGACGGCAGCCACTCCCTCGTCGTGCCGTGCATCCGCAACGCCGACACCCTCGACTTCGCGAAGTTCTGGTCCGCCTACGAAGACGTCGTCCGCAAAGCACGGACCGGCAAGCTGACCGCCGACGACTTCGCGGGCACCACGATCAGCCTGACCAACCCGGGCACCATCGGCACGGTTCACTCGGTGCCGCGGCTGATGGCCGGCCAGGGCGCGATCATCGGCGTCGGTGCGCTCGAGTACCCCGCCGAATATCAAGGCGCCTCGGCGGAGACCCTCGCCCGGATCGCGGTCAGCAAGGTGATCACGCTCACGTCCACCTACGACCACCGGATCATCCAGGGCGCCGAGTCCGGCGAGTTCCTGCGCCGCATCCACGAGCTGCTGCTCGGCGACGAGCTCTGGGACGACGTCTTCGACGCGCTGCGCATCCCCTACGAGCCGATCCGCTGGACGACCGACATCGCGGTCAGCCACGACGAGGAGGTCGGCAAGCCGGCCCGGGTGATCGAGCTGATTCACGCCTACCGGGTGCGTGGCCATCTCATGGCCGATACCAACCCGCTCGAGTTCGAGCTGCGACGCCATCCCGATCTCGACGTGGTCAAGCACGGGCTGACGCTGTGGGACCTAGACCGCGAGTTCCCGTGCGGCGGCTTCGGCGGCCACTCACTGATGAAGCTGCGCGAGATCCTCGGCGTACTTCGCGACTCCTACTGCCGGACCGTCGGCATCGAGTACATGCACATCCAGGACCCGGCCCAGCGCCGCTGGATCCAGGAGCGCGTGGAGCGCCCGCACTCGAGTCCGGAGCGCGAGGAGCAGATCCGCATCCTCGGCAAGCTCAACCAGGCCGAGGCGTTCGAGACGTTCCTGCAGACCAAGTTCGTCGGCCAGAAGCGGTTCTCGCTCGAAGGCGGCGAGTCCGTGATCCCGTTGCTCGACGCCGTCGTGTCCGCGGCCGCGCACGACGACATGGACGAGGTCGTGATCGGGATGGCCCATCGTGGCCGGCTCAACGTCCTGACCAACATCGTCGGCAAGTCGTTCAGCCAGATCTTCTCGGAGTTCGAAGGCAACCTCGACCCGAAGACCGCGCACGGCTCCGGTGACGTGAAGTACCACCTCGGCGCCGAGGGCACGTATACGGCGATCGACGGCCAGACGGTCAAGGTCATGCTCGCCTCGAACCCGTCGCACCTGGAAACCGTCGACCCCGTCGTCGAAGGGATCGCGCGCGCCAAGCAGGACATGATCAACCGCGGCGCGGACGGCTACACCGTGCTGCCAATCCTGATCCACGGCGACGCCGCGTTCGCCGGGCAGGGCGTGGTCGCGGAGACGCTGAACCTCTCGCAGCTGCGCGGCTACCGGACCGGCGGCTCGGTGCACGTCGTCATCAACAACCAGGTCGGCTTCACCACCTCACCGGCGAGCGCCCGCTCGAGCGTCTACTGCACGGACGTCGCGCGCATGATCCAAGCGCCGATCTTCCACGCGAACGGCGACGACCCGGAAGCCGTGGTGCGCGTCGCCGAGCTCGCCTACGACTTCCGGCAGGCGTTCAAGAAGGACGTCGTCATCGACATGCTGTGCTACCGCCGCCGGGGCCACAGCGAGGTGGACGAGCCGAGCTTCACGCAGCCGCTGATGTACGACCTGATCGACGCCAAGCGAAGCGTCCGCAAGCTCTACACGGAGTCGCTGATCGGGCGCGGCGACATCACCGTCGAAGACGCCGAGGCCGCCCTGCGGGACTACCAGGACCAGCTCGAGCGGGTCTTCGCCGAGGCGCGCGAGTTCACGCCACCGCCGCGAGAGGCGATCCCGGAGCTCCCCGCCGGCGAACCACCCGTGACCACGGTCAGCGTCGAGACGCTGAAGCGAATCGGCGACGCCCAGATCTCGGTGCCCGACGGCTTCACGGTGCATCCGCGCCTGCTGCCCCAGCTCGAACGGCGCGCGCAGATGGTCACCGCCGGCGGCATCGACTGGGCGATGGCGGAGACCCTCGCGTTCGGCTCCCTGCTGATGGACGGGATCCCGGTCCGGCTGGCCGGCCAGGACTCGCGGCGCGGCACGTTCGGTCAGCGCCACGCGGTGCTCGTCGACCGGCGTACTGGCGCCGAATACACGCCGCTGGCGAACCTGTCCGAAAACCAGGCGCCGCTCTACGTCTACGACTCGCTGCTCTCCGAGTACGCCGCGATGGGCTTCGAGTACGGCTACTCGGTCGCCCGACCTGAGGCGCTGGTGATGTGGGAGGCGCAGTTCGGCGACTTCGCGAACGGCGCTCAGGAGGTGATCGACGAGTTCATCTCGGCGAGCGAGGTGAAGTGGGGTCAGCGTTCCAACGTCGTCCTGCTGCTCCCCCACGGCTACGAAGGCCAGGGTCCCGACCACTCCTCAGCTCGGATCGAGCGCTACCTGTCGATGTCCGCCGAGGGCAACTGGGTGATCGCCATGCCCAGCACCCCGGCCAACTACTTCCACCTGTTGCGGCTGCACACGATGGGCGCCCGCAAACGACCGTTGATCGTCTTCACGCCGAAGTCGATGCTGCGCCTGAAGGCCGCCACGTCGATGCCACAGGAGTTCACCAGCGGCCGGTTCCAGACCGTGATCACCGAGCCGACCGACAACGCAGCACGCATCCGCCGGATCCTGCTTTGCAGCGGCAAGGTGTACTACGACCTGGCGAAGAAGCGCGCGGCGCTCGGCCGTGACGACGTCGCGATCCTGCGCCTTGAACGGCTCTACCCGCTGCCGACCATCGAGATCTCCGCGGCGCTCGCCGCCTATCCCGACGACGCCGAGCTCGTGTGGGTGCAGGAGGAGCCGGCCAACCAGGGCGCCTGGCCGTTCGTCACCCTGCGCATGCAGGAGCAGCCCGGCATCCGGCCGCTGTCGCGGGTCTCCCGCAACGCCTCCGCCGCACCGTCGACCGGCTCACACAACATGCACGAGGCCGAGCAGGAGGCCCTGCTCGACGCCGCCTTCGCCTGAGGACCGCGGATGTACTTCACCGACCGCGGGATCGAAGAGCTCGAGTCACGCCGCGGCGAGGAGAGCGTCACCCTCGCCGAGATCGCAGAGCGACTGCGCACCTTCGTCGATCTCAACCCGGAGTTCGAGACGCCGATCGAGCGACTCGCGACCTGGCTGGCGCGCGTGGACGACGAGGACGACTAGCCCCGCACGGCACCTAGTTGGTGAGGACGATCTTGCCGAAGACGTCGCCGTCGTACAGCTTCGCCATCGCCGCCTTGCCCTCGGCCAACGGGTAGGTCGAGTCGATCGGCGGCTTGACGCCCTTGTCCACCATGAACGCGAGCATGGCCTCGAGCTCGGCCTTCGTACCCATCGTGGAGCCGAGGATCTCCAGCTGCAGGAAGAACGTCCGCTGCAGCTCGAGCGACGTGACGCCACCACTGGTCGAGCCGCAGACGACGACGCGGCCGCCGGGGCGGATCGACTTCAGCGAGTGACCGAACGTGGCGTCGCCCACGGTCTCGATGACCGCGTCCACGCGCTCCGGCAGGCGGCCTCCCGGCTCGAAGGTCTGGTCGGCGCCGAGCTCTTCGGCCTTGGCTCGCTTCGCCTCGCTGCGCGAGGTCGCCCAGACCCGCACGCCCGCGGCCTTCCCGAGCGCGATGGCCGCAGTCGCGACACCGCCGCCGGCGCCCTGCACCAGGATCGTCTGGCCTTCCGCGACCTGCGCCTTGGTGTGCAGCATGCGCCAGGCGGTCAGCCATGCGGTGGACAGCGAACCGGCCTCTTCCCACGACAGGGCCGACGGCTTCGCGACGACGTTGCCCGCGGGCACCCACACCGTCTCCGCCAGCGTGCCGGGGTGGACCTCCGACAGCAGCGAGCGCTTCGGGTCGAGCGTCTCGTCGCCGCCACCACGCGACGCGTCACCGATCACGGCGTGTACGACGACCTCGTTGCCCTCAGGATCGATGCCGGCCGCGTCACAGCCGAGGATCATCGGCAGCTTGTCCTCGGGAAGGCCGACGCCGCGCAGCGACCAGATGTCGTGGTGGTTGAGGGCCGCCGCCTTCACCTGGACCGGCACCCAGCCTTCGGGGGCCGGCGGCGGCTCGATCTCGCCGACCTCGAGTGCGGACAGCGGGTTGTCGTCGGACGCCCGGGCGGCGTAAGCAGCAAGCATGGAGCAGACCTTACCGATCGCCGGAAACGGCGTTCTCGGCAGGCTCGTCAGATGCGCGCCACGCCCTCCGTACGCGCGCATTCCGCGACTGCCGCAGCCACTGCCGGCCCGACCCGCGGGTCGAACACGCTCGGGATGACGTACTCCTCGGCAACGTCGTCGCCGACGACCTCGCACAGCGCGTTCGCGGCGGCAAGCTTCATGCCCTCGGTGATCGCGCTTGCGCGCACGTCGAGGGCACCGCGGAAGACCCCCGGGAAGGCCAGCACGTTGTTGATCTGGTTCGGGAAGTCACTACGGCCGGTCGCGACGACTCGGGCGTAGTGCTTCGCCACGTCGGGGTGGATCTCCGGGTCCGGATTCGCCATCGCGAAGATCATCGCCTCAGGCGCGAGCTTGGCGACGTCGCTTTCGTCGACCTTGCCGGCCGACAAGCCGATGTAGACGTCGGCACCGACCATCGCGTCCTCGATCGTGCTGGTGTAGCCACCCTTGTTGGTGAGCTCCGCCATCGTCCGCTTGATCGGCGTCAGGTCGGTTCGGCCGCGGTGCACGATGCCCTTGCTGTCGGCGATGGCGATGTCACCGATGCCGGCCTCGAGCAGGATCTTGGTCACCGCGACGCCGGCCGCGCCGGCACCGGACACGACGGCCCGCAGATCAGCCAGCGAACGCCCGGTCAGCCGCGCCGCGTTCTTCATGGCGGCGAGCGCCACGATTGCGGTGCCGTGCTGGTCGTCGTGGAACACCGGGATGTCGAGCGCCGCTTTGAGCCGGTCCTCGATCTCGAAGCACCGCGGCGCGCTGATGTCTTCGAGGTTGATCCCACCGAAGCTCGGCGCGAGCCGGACCACCGTCTCGACGATCTCGTCGACGTCCTTGGTGGCGAGCGCGATGGGCACCGAGTTGACGCCGCCGAACTGCTTGAACAGCAGCGCCTTGCCCTCCATCACCGGCAGGGACGCCTCGGGGCCGATGTCACCGAGACCGAGGACCGCCGTACCGTCGGTCACGACGGCGACGACGCTGTTCTTCCAGGTGTAGTCGTTGACCAGCTCCGGCTCGGCTTCGATGGCGAGGCAGACCTCGGCGACCCCGGGCGTGTATGCCAGGGACAAGTCATCGCGGTTGCGCAGCGGCACCGTGGAGACGGTCTCGATCTTGCCGCCCTTGTGCAGCGCGTACAGCGGGGTGTCGTCACGCGACGTCATCGTCAAAGTCTCCACAGCCATGGAAGCCTCATCAACGCCACGGGCCGCGGCGAGGTCGGAGTGGTCAGTGCCGATCGGGCACCGGCGACACTGGTCAGACACGACCCGGTCGCCGAAGGTCACGGTGTGCGGGGATCACCCGGTACCCGTCAATCTTGTCATACTCGCCGCCCGGCGTACCCGCCAACGGTTGCCACTGTGACGAGGTGCACAACTTGGCAGCGCGCAGGGCACAATGCGGGGCAAGAAAATCTTTCGATCTTGCTGTTTCGAGAACAAGGAGCCCGCATGCCGAGTGTTTCGCGCCGTCCGATCGTGACCGCCGGCGTCATCGCGCTGACCCTGGGCGCCGCTGCCGCGTGCGGAAGCAGTTCCTCAGGGGGCTCCCCCGGCGGCTCCACCGTCAGTCCGGCGACCTCCGCCGGGACGAACGCCGCAGCGGTCGCCGAGGTGCCCGCCGCCATCAAGAGCAAGGGCACGCTCGTCGTCGCCGCCGACGCGTCCTACGCGCCGGACGAGTTCCTCGCCGCCGACGGCACCACCGTCCAGGGCATGGACGCCGACCTCGCGCAGGCGCTCGGCCGCGAACTCGGCCTGAAGGTCACCGTCAAGAACGTCACCTTCGACGCGATCATCCCGGGTCTCGTCGACGGCCGGTACGACCTCGGCATGTCGTCGTTCACCGACACGAAGGCCCGCGAGCAGCAGGTCAACTTCGTCGACTACTTCAGCGCCGGCACCTCGTTCTTCGAGAAGTCGGCGGGCGGTCCCGCGGTCACCGGGCTGGACAGCCTGTGCGGGCTGAAGGTCTCCGTCGAGAGCGGTACGACGGAGGAGCAGGACGCGAACAAGCAGTCGAAGACCTGCACCAGCGCAGGGAAGGCGGCCGTCGACGTCGAGTCGTTCAGCACGCAGAACGAGGCGAACCTCGCGCTGAGCTCCGGGCGAGCCGACGTCAGCATGGCCGACTCGCCGGTCGCGGCCTACCAGGTCAAGCAGTCCAACGGCGCGTTCAAGCTGGTCGGCACGTCGTACGGCACTGCGCCGTACGGCATCGCCGTACCGAAGAGCGACGGCACCTTGGACGTCGCCGTCAAGGACGCGCTCGAGGCGCTGATCGCCGACGGCAGCTACGGACAGATCCTCAGCAAGTGGGGGCTGACCAGCGGCGGCATCACGAACCCCGGGCTCAACGGAGCGATCAGCTAGCAGCCAGCGCGAGCAGCTGCGCGTGACGATCGAGGACGACCGGACCGGCACCTCCGAGATCAAGGCGGTGCCGGTCCGGCATCCCGGCCGTTGGCTCGCGACGTTCGTCGTCGCCGTCCTGGTGGCGATGCTCGTCAACTCGTTCGTCACGAACAGTCGTTACGGCTGGCACTACATCGGCCAGTACGGCTTCACCTCGCCGGTGTTGCGCGGCGTACTCGTGACGCTCGAGCTGACCGGTGCGGCGATGGCGATCGGCATCGTCGGCGGCACGTTGCTGGCGGTAATGCGACTGTCGGCGAACCCGGTGATGTCGAGCGCGAGCTGGTTCTACATCTGGGCGTTCCGCGGCACTCCGGTGTTCGTGCAGATCCTGCTCTGGTACGACCTGTCCTACCTCTATCCGCGCATCTCGATCGGCATCCCGTTCGGCCCGACCTTCGCCACGGCGAACTTCAACTCCATCGTCACGCCCCTGATGGCAGGCATCCTCGCGTTGGGGCTGAACGAGGCGGCGTACATGGCAGAGATCGTGCGCGCCGGAATCCTGTCGGTCGACCCTGGTCAGGCGCAGGCGGCCTCCGCACTCGGCATGTCGAGCGCGCTGGTCACACGTCGCATCGTGTTGCCGCAAGCGATGCGGGTCATCATCCCGCCGACCGGCAACGAGACGATCTCCATGCTGAAGACGACGTCGCTGGTCAGCGCGATCGCGGTGCCTGAGCTGCTCCAGCAGACCCAGGCCATCATCAACGTCAACTACGCGACCGTCCCGCTGCTGATCATGGCGAGCTTGTGGTACCTCGCGATCACCTCGGTGCTGACGGTCGGCCAGTACTTCCTGGAGCGTCGCTACGGTCGCGGGACCGTCTTCGGCCAGCCGCAGGACACGCTCGCGCAACGGTTGTGGCGGGCGGTTCGTTACATCCGTCCGCAGCCGCAGCCCGCAGAATCGGCAACCGGAGGCCGGCGATGAGCGACCGGCCGATGGTGCGGGCAGCAGGCGTCCGCAAACGTTACGGCGCACACGAGGTGTTGCGCGGCATCAACCTCGAGGTCGGGCGCGGCGAGGTGATGTGCGTCATCGGGCCGTCGGGGTCGGGCAAGTCCACGCTGCTGCGCTGCATCAACCACCTCGAGAAGATCAACGCCGGCCGGTTGGAAGTCGATGGCGAGCTGGTCGGCTACGAGGAACGCGGCGGCAAGCTCTACGAGCTCCGGGAACGAGACGTCGCCCGCAAACGCGCCGAGATCGGGATGGTGTTCCAGCAGTTCAACCTGTTCCCCCACATGACGGTGCTGGGCAACATCGTCGAGGCCCCGGTTCACGTGAAGGGCGTCGACAAGGACGAGGCCGCCGAGCGCGGCCGTCAGCTGTTGAGCCAGGTCGGGCTCGGCGGCCGGGAGAACGCCTATCCGCGGCAGCTGTCCGGTGGTCAGCAGCAACGCGTCGCGATCGCGCGAGCGCTCGCGATGGACCCGAAGCTGATGCTGTTCGACGAGCCGACGAGCGCTCTCGACCCCGAGCTCGTCGGTGAAGTGCTTGCGGTCATGCGCGACCTGGCCCAGTCCGGGATGACGATGTTCGTCGTCACCCACGAGATGGGCTTTGCGCGTGAGGTCGGCGACCGGCTGGTGTTCATGGACGACGGCGTGGTCGTCGAGTCCGGCGTACCGAGAGACGTCATCGACGACCCGCAGCACGAGCGCACCCGCGCCTTCCTGAGCAACGTCCTCTAGCCCCTCGCCGGTTCGAAGTAGCACACAACCCGGCCCCGGATCCGGACATCACGCCAGAAGCGCGACATTTCGCGGCGGGTTGTGTGCTGCTTCGGTCAGGCGGCAGCAAGGTGAGCCGCGACGAGGTCGACGACGTACGCCGGATCCGCCACCACGTCGTGCCAGGTCACGACGGCGACACGCCAACCTGCCCGCCACAACGCGTTCCATCGGCGCCGGTCTCGGTTGAAGGCCTCGCGGCTCGAATGGTGCTCGAACCCGTCGCACTCGAGGACCAGCCGGAACTCGGGCCACGCGAAGTCGACCCGCCCGATCCACCCACCGCTTCGATCGACCACGGTGAACTGGCTGATCGGCGTATGGATGCCGGCTTCGACGAGGCAGACGCGCGTGATCGACTCAAACACCGACGCCGCCCGCGGGTCTGCGAGCTTCGCCACCCGAACCGCTTGCGGGCGACCGGGCGGTGCGACGTATTCCAGCAACCGTGACTGTGTCGTGAGGCGGCGGCGAAGGAACCCGTCGGCGACCGCTACCGCCTCCGCCAGAGGCGCGACCCGCGCGACGTCGGCAACCGTGCGTTCGGGGGCCGTGACACGTACGCCGCGAACCACGCGTACGTCGGAGCCGGCCAGATCGGCGCGATGGATGCGTACGCCGGGCGCGTCATCGGCACGGCGGCCTCGGTTGCGCGGTGCCACCACGTGGAGCCGGTCCACCGGCTTCGCGAGGTCGACGCCGTACCAAGCCGCGGCGGACTCGTGGCTGAGCGCCACCCGCATCGAACGGGTGACACCGCGCGGATCCGGCAGGGCGACGGGATCACCGGTCGTGTAGAAGCCCCGCCACAGCCTGGTCAGCACACCGAGTGCCACGAGCTCAGTGATCTGGCGCCCCGTCGTACCGGTGGCCAGTATCTCGTTGCGGTGAATGACCCGATGCGGCTCGAACATGCCGCCAACGTCGTCCACCGCCTCGCCGCAGCGAACCGTCGCCGAGCCCCCTGTGGACAACGCCCCCGCCCCCACGACCCGTGGATCGCCGGTTCGAAGTAGCACACAACCCGGCCCCGGATCCGGACATCACGCCAGAAGCGCGACATTTCGTGGTGGGTTGTGTGCTACTTCGAACGGAGGAGGGTGGGGTGGGGCCAGAGGCGGGCGAGTACGACGCCGGCGAGCGCGCCGGCTGGGAGCGCACCGAGCGATCGGCTGTCGGTGCTGCCGTACGGGTTGTCGCCTTCGACGCGGACTGTGCCGTCGGCCTCGACGGCACGAAGCCGCTTCACCGACAGCGGCCGGTCCGGCAGGGCGACAACTACCACGCTGCCCACAGCACCGCGCACTCCGAGCCGGACCAGGATCCGGTCGCCGTCACGCAACGTGGGGACCATCGACGGGCCACGGACCACGGCGAGCCGCAGCCTCATGATCACTCCCGGTGTGTAGCGACGTTCGGTCGCGGAATAGTGTCCTAGTGAAGATGAAGAGCCGAGTCCAGGAGGACCTGATGGTTCGTACGACGCGCCGCCCGCGCCTCGTCGTCTCCGCCCACTGCGACCTGCCCTGCGGCGTCTACGACCCCGCCCAGGCCCGCATCGAGGCCGAGTCGGTCAAGGCAATCATGGAGAAGTACCAGGACAACGACGACCCGGTCTTCCGCGCCCGGGCGCTGGTCATCAAGGAGCAGCGCGCCGAGCTGGTCAAGCACCACCTCTGGGTGCTCTGGACCGACTACTTCAAGCCGCCGCACTTCGAGAAGTACCCGCAGCTGCACCAGCTGTTCAACGACGCCACCAAGCAGGCCGGCGCCGCGGGCGGCAAGGGCAAGGTCGACCCGGCCGAGGGCCAGAAGCTGCTCGACCAGATCGCCGAGATCGACAAGATCTTCTGGGAGACCAAGAAGGCCTAGGTCAGGTCAGCGACCGACCATGACGGGTACGTCGGCGATCCGCCCTGCGCGCGAAGCCGACGTACCCGTCGTCGTCTCGCTGGTCCGCGAGCTCGCGGAGTACGAGCGCGAGCCTGACGCCGCGGAAGCCACCGAAGCGGACCTGCGCGCAGCGTTGTTCGGGCCGGCTCCCGCGGCGTTCTGTCACGTCGCCGAACTAGACGGCGAAGTGGTCGGTTTCGCGCTGTGGTTTTTGAACTTCTCGACCTGGAAGGGCCGCCACGGAATCTATCTCGAGGACCTGTTCGTCCGGCCGAGCGCCCGCGGCAGCGGCCTGGGCAAGGCGCTGCTGACCACCCTCGTGGACATCGCGAAGGGCCGCGGCTACGGCCGGGTCGAGTGGTCGGTACTCGACTGGAACGAGCCCGCCCAAGGTTTCTACCGAAGCCTCGGCGCGACGCCGATGGATGAGTGGACGACCTGGCGGATCAGCCTGTGAAGGCGCTCGTCAGTCCCGGAAGTACCACGGACTGACGTACGCCGTCGCACCGCCGTACGTCGCGTCCTCGAACGGCTTGATTCCCAGTGGGTCGTTGGCACGCTTCGGGTCGCAGATCCGCAGGAACATCCACGACCCTCGCGGCTTGACCGTGAACTCGATGACGGGCTTGTCGTCGCCCGGCACGGCGACCGGGAACACCTCATGCAGCACCGGGTCGTCCGCGCCCGGGCCGATGACCTGGACGTAGAGCTTCTTCCCGACCCACGCCGGACCGCGGTCGATGTCGAGCTTGATGTGCAGCGGCTTGCCCTTGTGCGACATCTCGGAGCCCATCGGCACACCGTTTGCGGTCGCGTCGACTCGCAGTCCCGGCTCGCGCGTGCCGAAGGTACGCCGGGTCATGATCGCGCGACGCACGCCTTCCCGCGTCAGGTGTTTGACGTAGAGACCGCCGCGACCCTTGCCGGTCTGCCCGTAAGTGCCGGAGTGCTCGTCGCTCACCCCGCTGAAGCCGACCTTCCAGCCGGCGTTGAAGCAGGCGTTGAACGGTTGCGGCAGCTTGGAGTCGCGGCCGTACCAGAAGTAGTCGGTGGCGTCGTGGCTCGCGCCGCCGTCGAAGGTGATCGCGTTGAAGCCTTCGATCAGGAAGATCTGCTTCGCGGCTTTGTGGTGGTAGAGGAAGTTCTGGAAGTTCCCGAAGTAGCCCGGGTGGTTGAAGCTCGCAATCGCGTCCGCGCCACCACCGAGCAGGCCCGTCCCCGGTGGCGTGGTCAGCCACTCGTAGAAGGGGGTGATCTCGGCCGTGTTGGGCAGCGCCGCGAACAGCGGGCTGATCGGTTCGAGCGGTGGGAACACCCGGTACGCCTGAGCAACCTCGGAGCCGGTCACCAGCGCGCCTTCGTGCAACGGGTCGGTGAAGTCCTGCCCGAAGAACACGCTGATGTGCCCGATCGTCGGGGTGCTGTACTCGAACCCGCGGAACGACACGAACTTGCCCGGCTCGTAAGCCTCGTCGGCGATCTTGGCCATCGTCTGCCAGTCGTCGTCGTCGATGCCGGTGATGAACCGGCAACCGCCGTCCTGCCACTTCGAGCACACGTGCTCGCCGAGGCCGTAGCCACCCGAAACGGCGTGCTCGGTCATGCAGGCGACGTCCAGGCCGGCCGCCTTGAGGTGGTGCAGCGCCTTGTAGGGGTCGCCCTCCGCGTCGCCGGAGATGAAGCTGTGGTTGTGCAGGTCGGAGTGCACCAAGGTCAGTGAGCGGGTCGCGTCGAGCCGGGACCGGCGTGACGCGCCGTCGCCGCCGTCGAGGCCACCGAGCGTGGCACCGAACGCGGGGTGCACCGCAGCAGCCCCTCCGGCGAGCGCCATTGCCTTGACGAAGGTGCGTCGCTGCAAGCGCCTCATGGCTTGACCCTTTCGACGACCTGATTCTCTATCCTCCGGTCCGGAATGAGCCAGATCGCGGCGACCACCACGTACA